>JBAYGK010000147.1:0-4135 GCA_041666665.1 Minisyncoccota bacterium | reverse complement strand
TTTATGCCGTTCATACCCTTATACTAATAATCCATTATAATAAAATACCATGGCACATAGGAAAGCGGGCGGGTCCGCAAAAAACCTTACGGATTCAAAACCGAAATATTTGGGAACAAAGCTGTATGCCGGAGAAAAGGCGTTGTCCGGTTCCGTTATCATCCGTCAGAGAGGCACGGTTATTCTCCCGGGAAAAAATGTCGGGCTCGGCAGAGATCATACTCTTTTCGCCCTTAAAGCGGGAGTGGTGAAATTCGGCACAAAACGCAAAACAAATTTTAACGGCAAGGTGGTGGAAAAGAAAATCGTACACATCATCACAAAAGACGAAAAAGCCGTAAAAGCGGAAAAACCGGCAAAGAAAGCTCCTGTCAAAAAAACGCCGAAAGCGAAATAATTGCGCAAAACAATTACAAAAAACACTTCGCTTTTGCGAAGTGTTTTTTGTTCGTCGCGGTACTTTATGAACTTGATGAACTCGTTCTACAGCAAGTAAGGATATACTTTATTCTTCGGCTTCAATAATTAGCTTAAACTCCCCTTTCATTTCTCCGATGATTACCGGAATCTTGTGTTCACCGATTTCTTTTACCGGCTTATCAAGATCAATGTATTCCGCCGGCATTTCAATGCCCGCTTGCTCTCTCAGTTTTTCGGCTATCTCTTCTTTGCGGATCGCGGCAAAAAGATGACCCTGTTCATTGGCTTTGCCTTTTAAAGTAACGGTCGTTTCCGCGAGAGTCTTCAAACTTTTGTGAAGAAGCGCCTGATCAACTTTTCTCATTTCAGCCTCGGCCTGTTTGAATTTTTCAACTCTCTTTTCGGCGCCTTTGGTGGCAACTTCGGCCAGTTTCTTCGGAAACAGGAAATTCTGCGCATATCCGTCGGAAACCTCTTTGATATCGTACTTTTTCCCCATTTTCGGGACATCCTTCAAAAATAAAACTTTCATAATATTTCTTTATTATTTGATTAATTCTCTTCCATTCTACACAAAATAAGCTAAAAGGCAATCATACGAATATGCATACCAATGTACGAATTTATGCAAATATACGAATGACTACAAATACGGTATCGTAACATTCGTAGTCATTCGTATATTGGTACCCATTCGTATATTGGTATCTATATTTTTTACTTCCAATCCTTGAGTACTTCCGCCGCTTTATCCAACTGCGGATCTTTCTTTGCGTCAAAATCTTCCTGCGTCATTTTCACTTCATATTGCGGAACGATTCCTTTCTCTGAAATTGAAACACCTTTCGGGGTAAGCCATCTGGCGACGGTTATCTTCAAAAAAGTATCATCCGTGAGCGAAACCAATTCTTGTACGGAACCTTTGCCGAACGTCTTGCTTCCGATCAGCTTCGCCGCCCCGTGTTCGGAAAGAGCACCCGCCAATATTTCCGAAGCCGATGCCGATCCGCCATCCACGAGAATGACAAACTTTAAATTCTTGTTGAAAATATCATATCCGCGGCTCCGATGAGTGATCCCCTCCCCTTTTTCTCCAAGATCTTCTTTGACCACGACAACACCCTGCGGAAGAAACCAGCTTGCCATATCAACCGCCGCGTCAAGATAACCGCCGGGATTTCCGCGAAGATCAAGAATGAGTTTATCGTTCTTCTCGGGATTGCTGTTGGAAAAATCTATGAATTCCCGCAACGCCTTTCTGAAAAGCATTGGCGAATTCTCGGTAAAACTGAAAAGACTGATAATAAAAATGCCGTCCTTCCTTGCCTCTGTTTCTATAGTGGGAATATTGATTTTTTTCCGGACAACCGTCACGACAATGGGTTCTTTCACCCCATCGCGCAAAAGCGTCAGCTTTACGGTTGTTCCCTCTTTTCCGCGAATAAGTTTTACCGCTTCATCGGCGCTTATATCCACGGATACTTTTTCGTCAATCTTCAATATTTTATCCCCCGCGCGTATGCCCGCTTCTTCCGCAGGCGAGCCCTTAAGGGGAGTAACGACGGTTAAGATATTCTGACGATTGCCAATCTCCATGCCGACCCCTTCAAACTTTCCGCTGATATCGCTTTCAAAAATGGACGCATCAGAAGGAGGTAAAAACAAAGTGTAAGGATCCCCGTAAGAAGAAGCGAGTCCGGAAACCGCGCCGTATACCTTATCCTGATTGGTTGTTGATGCGGAGAAAATATACTTCTCGTCCAAAATATCCCACGCCTCCCAAAAAGGAGAAAAATCGGCAAGCCCCGCTTTTATGGAATCTTTATTGCATACTTCGGCAACTTTTTCCGCGGCAGGACGCGCATGAAAACCCGCGGTCATTCCGAGAAAAAACACCGCCCCGATAACGAGAAAACCGGAGAGGAAATAAATTATTTTTGTTTTGCGCATCATTAAACTAAATTATCGCAAAAATGGGCGGTTTGGTCAATGAGCGGAACCAAGGGCAGCCCTTAAGGAGGAGCGCAGCGACGGGGAAAGGGCTGCCCTTGGTGTAGCGATGCACAACAATTTGACAGGGTATTATTAGTATGATTAACTGAAGCCAGTCGCATATTGCGGCTCTTTGAAATCCAAGGGTGCCAAGCGTGACGCTTATCATCTTTCAATACGGCGTGATGCCGAGGGATGTTACAAATGAAAACACAGAAAGATCTATTACCGAAATCAAAGTACAACGGTTGCGGTATGGAAAAATATGAAAAAATTGAGCCGATGTCTCGCGTTCAAATCAAAGGATATCTTGAAGAATTTGGCGGATGGCTTCCGTTGTGGGCAAGAATGTGTGCTTGGTCTCCTTATTCTATCCGTCGGTATTATACTTCCAGATTGGAACCGGAAATTCTTGATCATCAGCCGGAACGTGTAAATATTTCATGGAACCCTTTTAAACGGGAATGGGTGACGGAAAAAATAGTTCTTATCGGTAAGATCGGATCAAGTCCGATTATAGGCGACAGCTACAGAGGAGAGATGGTCGTTTATCCGAAAACTATCGGAGAAGCAATCAGCGAGTATCCGAATCCTAAGGAAATTACTCATATCTTTTCTTATTGGAGGCATACTAACGCGGCGATTATTTATAAATCACCGCAAGGCATTTCCGTTCCTGAATGGATAGAGGAATTGATTGCGCGCGAAAAAGCGAAAATTCACGCCGAAGTGGAAGCGATTGATGACGAGCTTGAACATCCAAGACCTCCCGAATGCCCGCCGAACCGTATTTTTTACGACGGACTTTTCGGTACCAAAGAAATAAAAGAAAACGAATAAACATCTACCCACCCCGCAATCCTCATTTGAGGATTGCGGTTTTTTTGTCGTTCCTCCTCCCCTTTTCAAAGGGTGAGAAGTGGGGAGGGACCCGCTTCGCAAGACTCATTGAGGGTTTTTGTGAGGTACGAACAAAAGACCCAATGAGCGGACAGTCCCTGTAAGGGAGGATTGAGGTGGGGTTCGTTTTTGGAATCAATCTCCAAACGCACCCCCTCCCAACCTCCCCCTCTAAAGAGGGGGAGGAGTACAACGGTCGTCTGTGTTCTTAAATCTGTAATCGGTAATCTTTAATCGTCTTTTCGCGTATATTCGCATATTGGTATATAATAGAACCGTATCCGAATTATTAAACCGGGCGGTTGTTTTGGTCGGCAATCGCCCATTATTAAAGAGCATAAACAAAATGAAAAATTTTAATGAATCCGCTCCGAACGAAGCAAAGTCCAACGAGGGGGGCTTCAAGTCGGGACGACCGGAAGGTAAGGAAGAGATACTGTATCAATTCCGTTATGGCGATCCAGAAGTTACGGTTTTCAAAACGGCAAGCGGCGGTATTTACGTTGATAGAAAAATAAAAAACGGTCTGTATGCGGAATTGTTGAAAAGTCAGCAAAATGAGATAAAAAATTTATGCCGCGACATTGACGCGAAGCGTCAAGCCAAGCCCAAAATGAGCCCGCAAGAAGCGGCAAACAGCGTCGTCAAATAAAATATTTCAAAGCCCCGCAATTTCATTTTAAGGATTGCGGGGCTTTTGCTCTTGTCCTGTTTTTATTATCTTCGGTCGCGGTTGCTCACCGCCTTCTCGCCGCGGCTTTATGAACTTTATAAAGTTTATAAACTGCGCTATAATAGCGCATATGATAACCAAATACCATCA
>JBAYGK010000146.1:0-4174 GCA_041666665.1 Minisyncoccota bacterium | reverse complement strand
TTTGATTCTGACGCGAAGTCAAAATACGCGAGTCCGAGGCCGCACAGGACCAGCAAGACCGCCATGAATCTGGTTTTTTTCATAAGTACAAGGAATTATATGCTTTTTATTTGATTTTGCAACGGTTGCAAGAATGGCAAATAAGTGGCGAAACAAAAGTTTGACATAACTCAAAAAACAGGATACTATGAGTGTCAGATTTAACCCGTAAAGAAATTTACATTATAATTACGCGAGGGGGGTACTCTTGAAAATCGGAATCATTCTCAAATTCATTCTCGCGATTCTTTTTTCGTTTTTTGTCCTCGCCGGTTGCAAAGATCAACGCGAAAAACAAGATGCGATAACGAAAAACACGAATCAAACGGAGATTTTTGTTCCCGCGGAATCGGGGCAATCAAAGGTCATTGAAATATACGTCTCAAAAGAAACGAAAATGGATATCTATATCTCCAACGTAACGGACAACATGCCAAAAGACGAAGATCGCTCCGACAACGAAGCAGACGACGCTGTCTTCCGCTACATTCAAAGTGTATCCGATACTCGTAATAATAACCCGCGGATATATGCGGTGCCGGATATTCGTTCCGTGCCGTTTTTTTCTCAATTCGTTGATATTTCGTCGCTGAGTTGGAAAAAAGTCGGTTGCGGAATAACCGGTTTGGCGATGATCATTGAATATTACAAACCCGGTACGGCGTCGGTCAATACATTGCTAGTCGCGGGTATTCGGGACGGCGCATATCTTCGCGGACAAGGATGGTCTCATGCGGGATTGATTAAGGTTTCTCAAAGATACGGTTTTAGCGGAAAAGCGCATAACCTTTCCAAAAAACCGGGATTCGCGGCATTTGCACAACTCAAAGAAGATGCAAAGAACGGTCCGGTATTGGCTTCCGTGCACTATAAAATGGAGCCGGATAATCCGATCCCCCACATCGTCGTCATAAACGACATTGATAACGATACTGTCTACTATAACGACCCGGCGACAATCGGGGGAGGAACAAAGATCGGGATCGCCGATTTTCTGAAGGCATGGAAAAGAAAATTCATTGTCATCCGTCCGAAGAGATAAAGAGCGAAAGGACAAAAAACGCGGAAAAATTTTTCGCAATCATTCAAAACCCCGGCATCGTTTGTCGGGGTTTCTTGCGATTTTTTTGTTCGTTCAGCCCTGAATTTTATTTCCTCAGCACGTTATCTATCCTCTCCGCCAATTTTATCATGTCTTTTTCTTTCATTCCGCGCGTGGTTTCCGCGGCGGTGCCGAGGCGGATTCCCGACGGATCAAAGGGGCTTCGCGTATCAAACGGAATGGCGTTTTTGTTGACGATAATTCCCTCTTTTTCCAAGCGTTCGCTCGCTTCTTTTCCGGTAATGCCGTTTTTCCACACATCAACAAGAATGAGGTGCGAGTCCGTTCCGCCGGAGATAACTCTCCATCCGCGTTTTTTGAGTTCCGCGGCAAGCGTCTGCGCGTTTTTAATCACCTGTTTCGCATATGTTTTGAAAGCGGGAGTATTCGCTTCGCCGAGAGCGACGGCCACGGCCGCAATCGTATTCATATGAGGACCGCCCTGCAGTCCGGGAAAAATGGCTCTGTCTATTTTTTTGTCAAAACCGCGTTCGTCTCTTTTTGAGAAAATGAGCGCCGCTCTCGGACCGCGCAGGGTTTTGTGCGTTGTTGTCGTAACCACATCGGCATATTTGAACGGCGAAGGATATTCCCCGCCTGCCACAAGTCCGGCGAAATGCGACATGTCCGCCATCAGAATCGCACCGGAGAGATCGGCGATATTCCGAAACTTTTTGAAATCAATTTTGCGCGGATACGCGGTAAAACCCGCGACGATAATATCCGGCTTGTCTATCATTGCCTGCGTCAGCAATTCTTCGTAATTTATTTTCTCCGTTTTTTTATCCAACCCGAAAGGAATACTCTTCCACGCATTGCCGGTGAAAGAAACTTTCTGCCCATGCGTCAAGTGTCCGCCGTGCGCCAGCGACATTCCCATGATCTTTCCTTTAAGCGGAACGAGCGCGGAATACACCGCCAAGTTTGCGGGCGAGCCGGAAAGCGGCTGGACATTAACCGACCACGTTTTTGGATTCAGTTTAAAAAGTTTGAGCGCGCGGTTTTGGCACAGCGTTTCCACTTCATCAATGATATCGTTTCCGCCGTAGTATCGCTTCCCGGGATATCCTTCCGCATATTTATTGGTGAGCTCCGACCCGAGCGCGGCGAGCACATCAGCCGAAACGAAATTTTCCGACGCAATCAAATTCACGGCTTTCGTCTGCCGCTCGCGTTCGCGTTTTATGAGTTTCTCAATTTCTTTGTCTTTCATATGTTAGGTAATGAATTTACTATGAGTTCCATAATATCACTTTGCGTCAAATAAAAAAAGTTTCCCAAGGTTGAACCTTGGGAAACTGTTATTGTCTTGTCGCCTCTTTCAAAAGTTCGGGAACGGAAGGGCTCAAAAAATGTCCGAAACCGCGCCATACTTGATATTTCCATTCTTTCGGAAGAAAGCCCCGCGAGCATAAAGGAACGGCAAAGTCATCATCCGAGAAAATGGCGGTTACTTCCGCAAATTGCGAAATGTCTTCAAGGGATATTTTTTCTTCCCAAAATTTCCGAAGCGCCGGAACATCTCCTTCCGTCCATTCGCGTTCCATCTTTTCCCATTCCTTCTCTGTCTTTTTTCCTATTGCCGGCGCCACCAATATCACTCGCCCGATTTTTTTGCGCGCACGGAGCACGGCATGGAGGGCCGCTTTTCCTCCCAAACTGTGTCCGATAATGATATCATCGGCGCCGAGTTTTTCCATAAACGGGTCAAGCGCCGAAAGCCACTCTTCAAACTTCGGATGGGACGTGTTCGGCATGTCAGGAGCAAAAACCTCATATCCGCGTGCCTCAAGTTCCGCCTTCAACCAAGGAAACCAAACGCCACTGCCGCTTCCGGTGAATCCGTGAATAAGCAAAACCTTCGGCGAAGCAACGGCGCGGTTGATGGTGTTCATTTCTTTCTCTTTAAAATGGGACGAATAAAAAATATTCCCCAAAACCAATAACGCGACGATGCATACGGCTGTGATGACTTTTGTTTTCACCGTATATCTCCTTTTGATAGATTGTCTGTTGTTACCATATCGTTATATATGTGTTTTGTCAAACAGCACAACAAAAAAGAGCCGGAAATTTTTCCGGCTCTTTTCGGCATATGGTTTATTTATTCACCAAAGTAATGCTTAAGATTCGCACAAGGAACCAATGTCGGTGCCCAACCATTACCATTACCAGTGACATAATAACAAAGCGGTGGTGTCGCGTTGGTATCCTTTTGATACCAACTGTACCTCCCCACAGAAACTGTAATTATGCCGTTGTTTATTGTTGATTCTGTTTGTGCGGTTGGACAACCACTCATTAACCCAATCACAACAAACGCCAATATAGCCAAAAACTTTTTCATTTTTTTTCTCCCCTTGTCGCGCCATAGCTCCGCAGAGCGAAGGCGGGTTTCAATTTTGCAAATGATTGCCAATGTCCTGCAACCTGCAAAGTAGTGTAGCAAATGATTGACAATATGTCAATATCGCGGTCAATTGACACTACGTTCTTCTTTTATTTCCGTGTTTTCTGATCTGCAAACGGTCGCCGAGATTGTATCCTTCTTTCGCCGTCCGCCAAATGATTTTGGCGATTACTTCGTCAAGCGCATCCGCCGTAACGCCTTCGGGGGAAATGAATATCCTGTTTTTTTGCATGGTAAAAATATAGGGGTCATAAGTTTTTACCAATTCATCAATATCCTCTTCGTTTTTGACGACGAATTTAAAATATGTGTTTCGCTTGGCGAGGGCGAACAACGCCTCAGCATTCAATCGCCGGATTTTTGCAAGTCCTGAATTTTCCAATTTTGGCGAACAATTGAATTGCACGTCCGGCGAAATTTCTTTTGACGGGGTTATGGTGCCGTTCGTTTCAATTTCTATTTTCCAATCTTTCATCTCCGGTTTCTTGAGAAGTTCAATTATCGCACTCTGCTGTAAAAGCGGTTCGCCTCCCGTGATTACCAATCGCGGAGGTTTATTTTTGATGCCGCCCCTTTCCCATTCTTCGCGTATTTTTCGGGCGGTCTCATCAATGCTCCACACT
>JBAYGK010000145.1:0-4191 GCA_041666665.1 Minisyncoccota bacterium | reverse complement strand
TTTTTTGTTTTAAAAAAATACCAAATATCTCATTTTCAAGTAAAATTTTGCAAATGTATCTCAAAATAACCTCTTTCCGTTTTCCTCCTCCCTCTCTTTAGAGGGGAGGATTGAGGTGGGGTGTGCGTATTTTTTACAAATTTCGCTAACTCACCCCCTCCCAGCCTCCCCCTCTAAAGAGGTGGAGGGGAATGACGGGTGGAAAGATAAAGTATGAATTCAATATTTTACATTTGTTTGCTGAAAATACCGTTATAAATATATCGTCAAATTTTTTGTCATACTAATGGCAGAAGTCGGGAGCCTTCGTTTTTTATTTTCACGGAAAAAGCCGTGAATTGCGCGGTACGCATTGAGTTATGCACAGCCTTTTTGATTTTTTCAAAAAACCGCTTTGCTGAGCCATATTTTTTCTTTTGCACACTCTCCCCCTTGGGGTTATAATGAAGAAGTAAGAGGAGTACTTTCCGGATAATCGCTCGCGCGGCTTGCTATGGCGTAGTGTCCAGTCCGGTGACTGGCGGATGAAAACCCGCTTCGCCATCCGCCGGCTGGCGGAGGTGGATTTCACACTTTCCCTTTTGCGATTTTGGAAGAAAGACATTGCATTGCGCATTATCCCGCCGGTATTCTCATTGAGGATAGGAAAAGAAGCGGGCTTTTTTGTGCCTACGAATGCGAATACCAATATACGAATGGGTACAAATATACAAATGGCTACGAATACGACGACGGAATTTTTCTATTTTCTTATTTTTTCATTAATTATTTAATTTTATTAAAAAGCATGCAACCAAAAACAAAATCGCTTGTTGTTATAAAAAGAGACGGAGAAAAAATTGCATTTGACGATGAAAAAATATATCAGGCGATTTTGAAATCGGGGCTTGCGACCAGCGACTTCGGAGAGAAAAAAGCGCGGGGTATTTCCGAGGGGGTTTCGCAGTTTTTGCGCAAATCCAAGAAGGAAGAAATACCGATTGAAGAAATACAGGACGTAGTTGAATTCGCCATCATGAATGCGGGATTCTATAAGACCGCGCGCGCGTATATCGCGTATCGCGATTCCCGAGCACGCGAACGCGATGCCGAAAAAACTTTTGTTGAGGTGGAAAAAACCATCACCGAGTATCTGAACAAAGCGGACTGGAGGGTGAACGCCAATGCGAATCAGGGATATTCTTTGGGCGGACTTATTTTAAACGCTTCCGGAAAAATCATTGCGAATTATTGGCTTTCCTCCGTGTATCCGAAAGAAATCGGCGAAGCGCACAGGGAAGGAGACATGCACATCCACGATCTTGATATGTATTCGGGATATTGCGCCGGATGGAGTTTGCGCGCTCTCATAGAAGAAGGGTTTAACGGCGTTCCCGGAAAAGTTGAATCGGATCCGCCGAAACATTTGGAAACGTGCGTCGCGCAGATGGTGAATTTTTTGGGAACGCTTCAAAACGAGTGGGCGGGCGCGCAGGCGTTTTCTTCTTTTGATACCTATCTCGCTCCGTTTGTAAGAAAAGATGATCTGACATACAAGCAAGTAAAACAGGCGATTCAGCAATTCGTTTTCAATCTGAATGTGCCGTCGCGGTGGGGAACGCAAACGCCGTTTTCCAATATCACTTTGGATTGGGTGTGCCCGCCGGATATGAAAAAGAAACAGCCGATTATCGGCGGAGAGATTCAGGATTTTGCGTACGGTGATTGTCAGAAAGAGATGGACATGATCAATAAGGCGTTTATTGAAGTCATGACGCACGGCGACAGAAACGGACGCGTGTTTACTTTCCCGATTCCGACGTACAACATCACGAAAGATTTTGATTGGGATAATGAAAATGCGCAGGCACTCTTTGAAATGGCGGCAAAATTCGGAACGCCCTATTTTCAGAACTTCATAAATTCTCCTTTGAATCCAAGCGACGTGCGAAGCATGTGCTGTCGGCTCCAGTTGGACTTGCGCGAATTGCGCGCTCGCGGAGGCGGTCTCTTCGGCTCTGCAGAGATGACCGGTTCCGTCGGGGTGGTTACGATCAATCTTCCGCGCATCGGTCATTTGTCCGACACGAAAGAACAGTTCTTCGCCCGTCTTGGAAAATTGATGGATCTTGCGAAAAATTCTTTGGAAATAAAGAGAAAAGTCGTCGGCGATAACATTGAAAGAGGCCTTCTGCCGTATACAAAAAGATACCTTCCGAACCTGCATGCGCATTTCAGCACCATCGGCTTAAACGGAATGAATGAGGCGATACGGAATTTCTTCGGAAAAGATACGGATATTTCCGTGAAAGAGGGGAGGGATTTTGCACTGGAGGTTTTGGATTTCATGAGGGAGAGGCTTGCCGATTATCAAGAAGAAACCGGCAATTTGTACAATTTGGAAGCGACGCCCGCGGAGGGAACGACCTATCGTTTTGCAAAGGAAGATCAGAAGCGTTTCCCCGGAATTCTTCAGGCGGGAACGAGAGAAGCGCCGTATTATACGAATTCTTCACATCTTCATGTCGGACACACCGACAATCCGCTTGATGCGCTGGATCATCAGGACGAATTGCAAACGAAATATACCGGCGGAACAGTGCTTCATCTTTTTCTCGGCGAAAGACTGCGCGATTGGAAGACGGCACGGAATTTTGTGAAGAAGGTCGCCGAGAATTATCGCTTGCCGTACTTTACCCTTACCCCGACATTCTCCGTTTGCCCGACACACGGTTACCTGAACGGCGAAGTGCCGAAGTGTCCGAAATGCGATGCCGATTGCGAGGTCTGGTCAAGAATCATGGGCTACCATCGCCCCGTTTCGCAGTGGAATCACGGAAAAAAGAGCGAATACGCGGAAAGGAAAGAATATATCCCGCCAACGCACAAGGTGGAAACGGTTTTGCCGAAAAAGGGAGTGAAATGCGAAAAGGCGGGAGTAACGAAGTAAAGACGATTAAAGATTATTGATTATCCAGATCGCAAGCGGGACCACGCCCGCAGGCGGTGGCAGATTACAGAATACGGACTGACGAACAACGTAACAAAAAATAATCGCCCCGAAATTAATCGGGGCGATTTTGTTTTTTAATCGTCTGTGAAACCGAGCAAATCATTGATGTTGAGGAGAAAATGATTGGCGTAGGTCACTTGCGCAAAACGCGAGGAAATTTCAAAATCTATTTTATTCCAAGGATACTTCGCGATTGCTTGTTGCAGAAGTTCGTTTGCGGAAGAAAAGGTTTTCTTTTCCGCCGGCGTTTTGCTTGCGCACGGTTCGCAGTAAGCATATTCGGGCAAATCTTCGCCTTCTTTTGAATCGCTTGCTTTGCCGATTATTCCCGCGCAATGCGCTTTCAGATGTATCAAAAGAATGTGTTCAAACACCGTTTTTACCGATGATTGATAATGGCTTTCACCGAGAACGATTTCGGAAGATCCGAGATCCGCCGCTTCGTCCTGTAAAAATTGTTGATAGAGCGCATCATAGCGTTCTTGCGTAAGATAGGGAATTCCGGACATTTCTTTCTCCTTTGTTGGGACAAGTCCGCTTCTTTTTATACGCGATTCCGGCGTTTAAGTCAAGAAAAAAACGGACACATGGGTTTGATGGGGAACTGTTTTTATGAAGGGATTTTTTTATTTCCTTCGCGAATATGCGCGATGCGCGTTTTCAAATGGGATGATTTTGGTATAAATCTGGTTTCGTTTTTTGCCGTTTTAATCAAAAAATTGATGAAAAAGATAATGGTGTTTGCAAGATGGCGCCGTACTTCTTTTGTGGCGTTTTCAATATTCGCCTTTTCGTACCAGCCGCAACCGGCGAGGGTCTTTTCCAGCAAATTCATCCATTCATGCTCCTCGTTGTTTTCAATCGCGTCGGAGCACAAAACGATGTGCGCTAAAATCGTCATTTCCATAATCATTTTTGCCGGTAATCCCGGGACGCAAACGGCCGTGATGCTGTCGGAAATTTCCGTTAACTTTTTCAAGGTAAAGTAGGGGACAGCTTGCATTTCTTTCTCCTTATTCAAAGAAAAGTCTGTTTTTATTTATACATTATTTCGGTGATTTAGTCAATGGTTGAAAAAGTAACTGCTCAAACCCTCCCCAGCTTCATCATCTCCCCGAAAAAGTCCGTCGGCTTGTTCCAAAACAGAGAGAGGATGACGGAAGCGAGAATACTCGTCCGTTCCGCCCCTCTTTGCGTTT
>JBAYGK010000144.1:0-4192 GCA_041666665.1 Minisyncoccota bacterium | reverse complement strand
AAGAATTCTCTACCTTTGGGCGAGCAATGAATACGCGGCGCTGAAAGAAAAAATAATGATTTGCGCGGTTGACGAACAAACGCTTGCGGAGGATAAAAAAAGTTCCGAACAAGTGGAAAAATTTCTTGAGGAAACAAAAAAAATATTTGCCGAATAATGCAAATCCCCTCTTGTTGAGGGGATTTCTTTTGAGGCTGTTGCCATAGACCTGTCTTTTTGCATGAAAACAAAGTCTTATTGAAACGGCGCTCAGTTTTCGGTTGCAAATTTTATCAATTCGTCATTGAATTTTTTTGTTTCTTCCAAAAACAAACTGTGCCCGCTGTTCTCAAATGCGACGAGAGTTGAATTTTTAATTTCGGCGTTCATTTGCTCGGCGAGAGCGAAGGAACATATTTTATCTTTTTTCCCGTGCAGAATCAGGGTTGGAAGATGTATTTTTGAAAGATCGCTTCGCAGATCCGTATCGCGCAGGGCAATCAAGCAACTAGACATCGCGTATGAAGAAGCGCTCAAGTTAATGCCGTAGAGCCAATCTCTCATACCTTCGTTCAATGAATCTTCGTTCGCGGAAAATATTTTTCCGAAATCGAATAAAAGCTTCGGACGATCTTTGTCGCAGAGCGCAATCAGTTCATCCGCCGCTTCTTTGGGAAAATTGTACGGGAAATCGGATCGCTTGGTCCATATCGGGGCGGCGGCTCCAAATAAGGCAAGCTTGGAAAGATGAGCTCCTTCGTAAAGAGACGCGTAGCGAATGGCGATGGACCCTCCCATGGAAAAGCCCCCGAGAACGGCGTTTTGTATTTCCAAAACGTCTAAAACTTTTTTTACGTCCGCCGCGTGGACATCATAGTCGTATTTTCCATACGGTTTGTCGGACTTTCCGAATCCGCGGAAGGTAATGCCGATGACGCGAAAATTTTTACGCCAGAGCTCGCCGTATTGATACTCATACATTTCATCGCTCAATGGCCAGCCGGGCAACAATACGACGGGTCTGCCTTCTCCCATGTCGGTAACATGAAGACGAACATTTTGTTCTACGGTTATGTATTCTTCTATTGCCATTTTTTTATTTATTTTATCGTATTACTGACAAATCAGTTTTCTCTCGCCGACGGCTTCGTCCGCAATATCCGCATCGGCGTCGGTTTTTGTTTTATGTATTCGTCCGTCAATGTGATTTGGCGGTGCGTATACGGTATAAATTTTCAGGTCTTCCGTGCCGGTGTTTTTGAAATTGTGTTTTGTGCCCGGAACGACAACGACAACATCCCCCGAAACAACTGGAAACGTATCGCTATTAAGAAAGCCCTCGCCTTTTCCGGATAAAAAGAAAAGCGTTTGTTCCGTGTACTTGTGCGTTTCCGCTCCTACTTCGCCTCCCGGAGGAATGCTCATCACGACTAACTGGCTGTTCTTGCCCGTGAATAAAACGCGGCGAAAATACGTGTTCGTGGCGGTATCGTTGAAAATATTAACGTGGTAACTCGCTTTTGCGCTCGGGCTCGGCAACTGTTTTTTTGTTAAAAAGAAAACAATCGCGGAAGAGAAAAGAAGTCCGGCGATAATGCCGATAATAAAAATGGATGGCCGCGACAAATTTTCTGATTTCATGGTAGAAGTTAAAAGCCGGTGCCGTTACAACTTAATTGTTTCTGTGTTCGCGATAAAATATTGAGCGTAAAATCATTTTTTTACAACTCGGCATTGCACAATTTAAGTTGTAACGGTACTGGTATCTTTACAGTATACAGGTAATAAGTAAAAAGATACATACACGGGGGGGGGCACATGCCAACATTTTTTTCATATCCGCTAAAAAAGCGCGGCGCTTTACCTTATTATTGTAAAGACGATTTTTTCGTTGTACACATAACCGTTTTGGTTTTCAACCCCGCACGCGGATGGCGCACGTCTCTCACTCCCCAAGACAAGTTGTTGCTCACCGACCGCAACAAAAAATCCGCGGTGAGGGGATTTTTTGTTGTGCCCAGAGGCAGAGTTGGCACCAGTCACTAAGTCTTTTGTTTCGCTCACCGCTCACAAACGACTAAGTGCTGGTCGCCACGTCTCGTCTGTTTTTGTGTTTGCGAACACAAAAACATGATTCCGACCTTTCCCGCTCGCAAGCGGGACCCCGCCAGCGGGCGGTGGCAAATCCCTGCACGCAAGACAAGCAGTTGTCTTGCTCCCCGGGCACAATAAAAAAATGGCTCAATGCCATTTTGTTATTGTGCCCAGGGGCAGAGTTGAACTGCCGACCCTTGGTTCTTCAGACCAATGCTCTAACCAACTGAGCTACCTGGGCGTACGATGTATAAGTATCTAGTATAGGTATAAGTATCCGTTAATGACGGTCGTCGTATACATATACTTATACCAGATACCTATACTCGTTTATTTATACTCGTTTTTTGTGATTTTGTAAAGAAAAACACCAATTTACGGCTTCAGCCCGGAAATCATGCCGGAAACGCTGTTGTATGTGTTCAGTAATGATTCTATATACGGCTGGGCATAATAATATGATCCGATCATCAATAACAGAATGACCGTCCAATAAAAGATGCGGAATATCCTTCCCCACCACATGTTGTTATAGATAGTGTGGAGCATTTTGTTATTCTCCTTTTCTATCTTGTATGTTTCCGTCAAAAGTTCTTCTTCTTTTGGATCAAGCATGTATAGTATAATACCAGAAAATGGCGTTTGAATCAATTTTTAAATGTAGTATAATCTTCATTATGATAATAAACGGCAAACAAATTGCGCAGGAAATAAAAGACGTCCTCAAAAAAGAGCTTAAAAAGCTTCCGCGCGAACCACAACTTGATATAATCTACGCCGGCGATAATCCGGTTATTGAAAATTTTTTGAAAATAAAAATGAACTTCGGAAAAGAAATCGGCGCGAAAACGATGGTGCATCTTTTTTCCGAAACGGTTCCCGAGGAAACGCTGACGGCGATAATAAAGAAAATCGTAAAAGAAAAGAAAACGGACGGAATAATCGTTCAACTTCCCCTGCCAAAAGGCATAGATGTTCAAAAGGTGCTCAATGCCGTTCCTTTGGAGAAAGACGTGGATATCTTGTCGGACAAAGCCTTTGAGTTTTTTGCAAAAACCGAAGGCGCGAACAAGCCCCCGGTTGCGGGAGCGTTTATGGAAATACTTGAAAGAAACAACGTTTCAATAAAAGGAAAAAAGGTGGTTATTGTGGGCAGGGGCCGGCTCGTCGGCAAACCGTTTAAGGTGTGCATGGAAAGAGCCGGGGCGGATATCACACAGCTGAACAGCACGACGGGAGACCCTGTTCCGTATCTTTTGACCGCCGACATCATCGCCACGGGCATAGGAAAACCCCATTTCATAAAACTGGAAATGATACGCGATGGAGTGATAATTTTAGATGGCGGCACTTCTGAAAAAAACGGAAAAATCGTCGGAGACGCCGATCCGTCCTGCGCCGAGAAATGCAGTATCTTCACGCCGGTGCCGGGAGGCATCGGGCCGATTACCGTAGCGCTGTTGTTTAGGAATTTGATGAAGTTAAAAGTGAAAAGTTAAAAGTAAAAAGTCACGACAAAAACTTGACAGGCGCGTTAAAGTTTGATATAAGATATATGGAACTTGCTATTGAATGAGGAGAAATATGTCTTGTATTTGTAATCCGTCAAAAAGGTATGTGCGTTATATCGCATGGGTAGGAATGACTCTGTATTTGGCTGTTTTGCTTCCTGTGGAGAATCATTTGAAGGTCGCTTTTTTCTTCTCAGCTGTCGTGGTAAGTATTATTGCTTTTGTTTTAAAAATTTACGATCCTAAAAAATAAAAAATGCGCTTAAAACCGCTTTGGCATTTGTTGTCAAAGCGGTTTTTTATTATTGTCCCTTTTCCATACTTGTCCCGCCGTAGCTTTTAGCGTAGGGGGATACTAATCCCCTATACTTTTCGTGCGTGTCCTCTTGGCAGGAATCGAACATTACATGTTAGTACACTTTTTGGATATTTTACTTCTCTCCTTACAGGAGCGGTACACTTTTTGGATATTTTATTTCGTACCTCATAAATTTGGCGCTACGCGCACCCATTCACATTGGGTGCGCTTTTTCAAATACTTACTTCAGCGTATACTGAAGTTAATGTTGGAACAAATAACCGGCAAGTATACGCTGAAGCAAATATTT
>JBAYGK010000143.1:0-4197 GCA_041666665.1 Minisyncoccota bacterium | reverse complement strand
TTATTTCTTAACCGATCTTTCTATAATGAGAGTCAAACCCTTCGGGCCTTTTTTGGGGCCGTCAATGACCTTGTACTCTTCCGTAACGAAATGAAGGAGCCGATCCAGCCGTTCTTTCAGGAATGACTCATTCAGATACTTCGCGCGCCCTTTCAGGAATAAGTTTATCTTTACACGATGTCCTTCTTTGAGCCACGTTGAAGTGTTTTTCGCCTTAAGTTCCAAATCATGCTCTCCCGTTCCGATGGTTACCTGCAGAGATTTGAGCTCAGTGGCGTGGGCGTTCGTTTTGGCCGCTTTTTCCTTTTTGTTCTTCTCGTAAACGAATTTACCATAATCCAGGATTTTTGCAACAGGGGGGACGGCATTTGGAGAAATTTCCACCAAATCAAGTCCGGCTTGTTCCGCGCGGGCAAGCGCCTCGTCCCGAGAGATAACCCCGAGCAGAGTTCCGTCAGTTCCAATAACCCGCAGTTGCGGCGCCCGTATTTGAGTGTTTATTCGTTCGTCCAAAGTATTTAGTGAAATTATGATATTGATAATCCATTAAATTGTAACAAATAACGGCATTTTTGGCAATCAAAATCGGCTCGTTTCAATGCGGTCGGGCGAAAATACAAAAGAGTCCCGAGGGGGACTCTTTATTGTCGTCGGCGAAACGAATCGCCTATTCGTGAGAATGAAAGTCAATGGGTTCGGTTTCTTGCCGCGCACCCGAGAAAAAATGGCTGACATCAATTTTTAACATAACAACTTCTTTCTTGGGCGGCACCGTGCCATCGCCTTTTTTGCATTCTCCGGTTTCAATGATTATTTTTCCGTTCACTTTGCCGTTTTCATAAGAAACTTCGGAAACGCAAAAAACAAGATTGGTGCCGGGAATGGTTATCTCGGTGGCGACGCTTTTTCTGCAAGCGTGTCCGGAAGGGGAAGGAGCGAATATTTCGTCTTTTGCGTTCATGTTCAATTCTCCTTTTTTAAGGAACAAAATACCGAGTTAGTTATACCTCTTGCGGGCAGAAAAGTCAACATGAACCGAATAGTGATAAAAAAGCGCCGCCGCGATTGCTCGCGGCGGCAGTTCATTTATCATCCCATGACGAGATTTCGTTGGAAACGAGGTCGTCCGCTTTCGTCAACCATTTTGGTTACTTTGTAAGAAAAAACAGCATCAATAAGTCCGAATTCTTTGCATTCTTGCGCGGTTTTTATTTCCCCTTTGCACAATAATTTTCTCACTTCTTCCACGCTTTGCCCCGTTCTCTCAACAAGAATTTCAACGGTCTGATCGTTGGAATCTTTCAAGTCCTTGAGTATTTGTCTCATCTGAATTTTTTTTACGAGCATTTCAATATCCTGCTCATCGGGTTCTTTCAGGTTTTTGAGTATTTGTTCCACGGTATCGCCGTTTGTAAGATCATGCTCTCCAGCCTGTATGTTGGCACGCACATAATGGCACATCAGACGGCTGTGTTTGTGAGCGTAACGAACAAGACAACCGGGGAGAATATATTGCGCGGCGGCGGAATATGCATACCCCTGCACGTATCCATGCACTCCTCCCATGTATTCGGAAAGAAGACTTCCTATTTCCAGTCCGGCATTGACGCTTCCGCCGGTAGACGTGATTATCGCTTTCAATGGAGGTTGGCTTGTTTCCGCATAGAGAAACTCAAGCGCCATCCGCACATAATGCGCCATTTCTTCATTCACTGTTCCGTAGAGACGAATCTCAGGCTCCGCTTTTTCAAGAAGAGATAATTGCATCTTATTTTGCAGTCCTTCTCCGAGATTAAATTTGGAAGCGTTCGGTCTTTCCGCCGCTTCTCTGGTTAAAAGTTTCCCTTTGGTATCATACAGTTCAAAAAGGTCTGTTTTGTACATTTTTTCCTCCTTGTAAAGGTCCCTGTTTTTCCTTTTTAAGGGTACATTTATTTCCAATCGTTGTCAATTCAATTCCGATAAAAACACCGCCGCGATTGCTCGCGGCGGCTTGATTCTATAACGACTATTTTCCTTCTTCTTTAGGTTCTTTCTGCGTTGCTTCCGGAAGTTCTTCCGTTTTTGCTTTTTTAAAAAGACGGCTTAGTCTGTTGGAGAGTTTGCTCTTTCCTTTTGGTTCCTCCACCGCTTCCGTTGGTTCACCCTCTTTTGCCGTTTCTTCCGGTTCTTTCATCTTAAACTCAAGAATTCCGTCAAGAAGTCCAAATTCAAGAGCCTCTCCGGCGGTCATGAATCGTGCTCGCGCAAGAAGTTTTAATATGTCCCGCTCGCTTTTTTTTGTTCTTCTCATTAAAATAGTGACAGCTCTTTTCTTGAGGTTTTCCAAGTCGCGAAGAAGTCTTATATGCCATCCCGCACTTTTCAAATCATGCTCGGTAATAATCATACCGGTAAGCGCGTTGTGGCACATTATCGTGGAGTTTTCCGTCGCAAGACGAACGGTACATCCTTGAAGAATCAGCATTGCCGCGGCAGACATCGCTTTTCCGATAGCCAGTCCTTTTACGACCGTTTTTGTTTCAAGCGCAAAAAGCATCAACAGATCGTGAATTTCAAAACCGGCATCGGCATCTCCGCCGAGCGATGAAATTTTCACGGTGAGAACGCCATCTTCAGGGGGGACGGCGGAGAGCGTCAGGACTGCCTCTTGAACGTATTCAACCATATCCTCATTGACTTCTCCGTTTAAGTAAAGAACGCCTTTATCCAAATGATAAAGCAAGGCTTCGTTTTTTTGATTTTTAGGGAGAAGGAAAGTAGTTCCTTCTTCTGCTCCGTAAAGATGGGTTTTGTGATGGGTTCGTTTGTTCATCTATCACCTCCGTTTGTTTGTGTGTAAAAGACCCGAACCGCTAACTTCAGCCTATCACTTTTTAGTGTGCTTGTCAACCCAAAATCGTATTCTATTCTCTATTTTCAATTCTCTATTTTCGTCCCGTCGTATTCTATTCTCGTTTCGTCGTTTCCCGCGACGGAGCCGGTCGTCCAACAAAGCTGGAGAGAGAAGCCGCCGGAGGGACGATTGATATCCAAACCATCGCCGAGAAGATACAGGTTCGGGTGGAGTTTTGATGTCATATTTTTGAAATTCACTTCCGAAAGGGCGACACCTCCGTCCGCAATAAGCGCTTTTTCAAAGCCGAGCGTTCCGGTAATGGGAAAAGAAAGGTCTTTCATTTTTTTCACCAGCCGTTTGCGCTCTTTTTTGGTAACGGCGTTCGCTTCTTTGTCTGCGAGAGGGCGCAATGTCAAGGCGAAACCTTGCGCGCAAGGTTTCGCCTTGACATTGCTTTCGCGGTCAACGAGGTCAAGAATTTGTTCGGCGAGCGACTTTTCCATCATCTCGTGCAGAAGATTTTTCAGTTTTTTGTTTTTGTTCTTTTCAAAAAGACGCCAGACCCGCCGGTCAAGTTCGTTCTCTTCGGTATCGGGAAACATATCAATGCTCGCCGTAACCGCGCCTTTTTCCAAAAGTTTTTTCACTTCAAACGAAGAGTTTAAAATGAGCGGTCCCGAAACGCCGAAATGCGTGAAAAGAATTTTTCCCGTTTTTTTGATTTTATTCTTTCCATCCAGTTTGAAGCGGATGGTCATGAAGGAAAGGGAAACGCCCGAGAGCGCGTGCACCCACGGCGCATCGGTCGTAAGAGGAACGAGATTCGGATTGGGCTCTTTTACCGTATGACCGAGTTTTTCAAGAATGGTGACGCCCTCGCCGCCGATACCCGACGCCAGCGCTACTTTTTTCCCGGTAAATGTTTCGCCCGATTTTGTTTCAATAGTAAAATTTCCGTCTTTGTTTTTGACAAGAGAAGTAACTTTTGTTCCGAGTTTTATCTCCACATTATTTTTTTTAATGTAGTTCGCCATTACCGCGACAACATCTTCCGCTTTTTGTGTTTTTGGAAACGCGCGTTTCCTTCCTTCAACAACGAGAGGCAATCCGCGTTTTTCAAAAAATTCAAAAGTGTCTTTCACGGAAAATTTTGAAAAAGGAGAGAAAAGAAATTCTTTCGCCTCGGGAAAATTCGCCAAAAATGCGCGGGTATCAAATTCCGCATTCGTAATATTGCATCGCCCGCCGCCGGTTTGGGAAAGTTTTTTTCCGAGGTCTTTATTTTTTTCCAGCAACAACACCCGCCGCCTTGGCGCGCCGGAGCTTTGAGCGGAGGCGGCGCGTCCCGCGCACATCAT
>JBAYGK010000142.1:0-4238 GCA_041666665.1 Minisyncoccota bacterium | reverse complement strand
TGCGAAAATGGAAATTGAAATTGAGGGACCGAGAGGGTGGGCGGACAATCTTCCGACATGGAGAATTTCCAAAGACCATGTTCTTTCCCGGCTTTTGGCGGGGGGAAGGGAACTCACCGGCTATCATCTTTGGGTGCAAACATTCGTTTTCTCTCTTCTCCACATGGTGTTTCTGTTTCAGCCGTTCAGCGTAAGCGTGGAACTCCGACTTTTCGCGTTTATTTTCTATGTGTGGATCGTTGAAGATTTTTTATGGTTTATTTTAAATCCGGCATTCGGTCTCATTAAATTCAGAAAAGAAAACATTTGGTGGCACGAGAGGCACTGGCTGTGGTTTGCGCCGAGAGATTACTTTGTTTTCATTCCGCTTGCAACGTTTCTGTATTACATCTCTTCAATCGTATAAAAAGAACACCCCGATCTCATCGGGGTGTTTTGACCTTTTAATGGTTATTGCGGACAATATCGCACCATTGTTCGCGTAAAACGAGGAATGATTTGATCACATCGCGCGGTTTGTGATATTTCATTCCGAACGTATCGGCGACCGCTTGGTAGGTCACTTTTCCATCGGCGATATTGAGTCCTTTGAGTAAAGATTCGTTTTCTTGTACCGCATCAATCCAACCTTTATTTGCCAACTCAAGCGCGTACGGCAAGGTTGCATTGGTCAGCGCAATCGTTGATGTCCGAGGGTATGCGCCCGGCATATTCGCCACGCCGTAATGGACGATACCGTCAACAATAAAAATCGGATCTTTATGAGTGGTCGGATGCATCGTTTCCACACAACCGCCTTGGTCTATGGCAACATCAACAATGACCGCGCCTTGTTTCATCTGCGCCAAGTCTTCGCGACGGATCAATTTCGGAGCAGCCGCACCCGGAATGAGTACGCCGCCGATTACGAGATCAGCGTCTTTGATGTGTTTCAAAATATTTTCACGATTTGAAACGAGACCCTCCGCTTGAGGCAGAATATCTCTCAAATAACGCAAACGGGGAAGCGAAGCATCCAGAATGACCACGTTCGCGCCCATGCCGAGCGCTTTTTTTGCCGCGTTCAACCCGACGATGCCGCCGCCCAAGACAACCACTTTTCCGCGCGCCGTTCCGGTAACGCCACCGAGCAAGGTTCCGCGACCGCCGTAAATTTTTCCGAGATACACCGCGCCTTCATGCGTTGCCATACTGCCGGCAACTTCCGACATGGGTACGAGCAAAGGAAGCGAATGATCAGGCAATTCAACGGTTTCGTACGCGAGGCAGATTGCGCCCGATTTCAAATGCGCTTCGGTCAAAGTTCTGTCCGCCGCGAAATGGAAGTAGGTAAAAATCACCTGATTTTTTCTCATGCGAGGCCATTCGGGAGCAATCGGTTCTTTGACCTTGATAATCATGTCGGCAAGACCCCACACGTTTTCAACAGACTTTACGATTTTGGCGCCAACTTTATCATAGTCGGCATTGCTGAATCCGCTGCCTATTCCGGCGCCGTTTTCCATATATACGGTATGTCCGGCGGCAACGAGCGCTTCCGTCCCCGCGGGGGTAAGCCCTACGCGATTTTCATTCGGTTTAATTTCTTTTGGGACACCTATTTTCATCACATCCTCCTTTTTGGAATTGTGAAATAAAAAGCGAATCTTTTATATGAAAAGAACCCTCTCCTGACCGCACAGTAGCATAAAGGTTATTATGTGTCAAGATTTTTTATTCGGCGAAAAGCAGGGAAGCGTTGCTTGACTTTTTTTACTTTTCATGTATAATACAACCGGTTTGGATGTTTCTTTCTTTTTGCGATTGAAGCAAAAGAAACGGAAAATATCCTGTACTTTTTAAAAACAAAACGCATAAAACGCAAAGAGGTGATATTATGAAAATCATAGTCGGTAACTGGAAGATGAACCCCAAAACACTGGGCGAGGCAAAAAAAATGCTTGCGGAAATCAATGATGTCGCAAGACCGCTTACACGGGAAAAGGTTAAGGTGGTTATTTGTCCGCCAACTCTGTTTCTGCCGTCGCTCGCTGGTTTTTTATACGAAGACAATCTCGCAATCGGCGCGCAAAACGCCGCTTCTGAAAATTTCGCCGAGCTCACGGGAGGCGTATCTCCTTACGCGCTCGCGGATATGGGTATCCGGTATGTCATTTTGGGACACTCCGATTTACGCCGCGACGGAGAGAGTAATGAGGAAGTCGGTAAAAAGGTGTTCTGCGCGCTTGCCAACGGGATTACGCCGATTATTTGTTTCGGGGAAAAAACGCGCGATCCGGACGGCGCATATAAAGAAGAAATAAAAGCGCAAATACGCGCCGCCATTCGCGATTGCGTCGGACGCCCTTATGCAAAAAAAATAATTATGGCGTATGAACCGGTGTGGGCGATAGGTCCGACCGCCATTCGCGAAGCCACGCCCGATGATTTGCGCGAAATAATCGCGCTTACACGGGAAACGCTGGCGGAAAATTTCGGTCGTTTGAATGCTGAAGAGATACCGATTCTTTACGGCGGTTCGGCGAATGCGAAGAATGCGCACTTGTATCTCGGAAGCGGAGCGGACGGGCTTCTTGTTGGACGCGCATCGCGCAGTGCCGAAAATTTCGGGGCGATGCTCCAAGTTGCGGAAACAATCGGAGAATAATAAAAGATTCTCATTCGTATATTTTTTGGGGGACGAACGTGTTTCGTCCCCCTTTTCCTTTTTAAAAAACCGGGGCGGTGATATAATGGAGAGAGAACAATTTATCAGCGATAAATAAATAAAATTATGGCAAAAGGAATGACGCACAAAAAAGAAGCGAAGAAACCGAAAAAAGGAGCGAAGAAGTAATTCGCATAAAAAAAGAAACCCCATCCCGAATACGTTCGGGATGGGGTTTTTTGTCGCCGCCAAGAATGCGACGGATTAAAAGAGCAAATATGGTCCGAGGATATCCATATGTCCCAAACCCCACCATGAACCAACGCCGATAATAAGGGATACGAGGAGTATCCTGATTGCACGTGCGGTTCTGCTCTCAATCGGAAAATCAAAAGGTTTTGCAATGAGGTATATGGTAAAGAAAGTTCCGCTCATCTCGCGAAGAACCGCGATGTCATACGCTGAACCAAAATAGAGTCCAATAAGTCCTGAGATGATTGCGATAACCTGCATGCGTTTATACGGAAAGCGTTGTTCATGCCGTTTTGTTGATGCAATAAGAAGTCCGGAAAACATCCCGAAACCTCCCAGCCAAAACGCTCCGTTTTCAAATATGGGGACAAAATGGACTATTCTTTCCGCTATATGAAAACCGACAAAGAGGGAGAGTACAACAAAAGCCGAAAACGTTTCTTTTCCAAGAACACTATCGTCTTTGAAACCTAAAATATTACAGAGAGGAGAAATCCAGATTGAAAATCTTATCAAGCTTATAAGCGCGCCGATGGCAATAAAACCGATTACGGAACTTCCATATACGACGGCAACCGCCGACCAAACAATGAATAAGATTGAAAAGAAACGCACTTCATTTTTTTTCAGATGGCGGATATACCCGGAAAAAACAATTGCCCCGGCAAAGAACAGGCACCCGGTAAGACCGAACCATAAAGCGTTTTCTTTTGAAAGAAACGCCCCGACAGTAATAAGACCTGCGCTTATAACATAAGCAAAAATTTCATATATTTCTTTTGGTATGTTTGCAAACAGAAGGATTAAACGGTCCACATATTCTCTAAAAAGATAGCAGACAGACGAAACAACGCCGATAATAGACAGTAAGCCAAAAATATTCGGTAAGGTGAAATATCCCGCGAACACTTGAAATCCGGTAAGTTCCGGACAGCCGAGAATGGTTGTTCCCGCCAAAAGGGCGAATGGTAAAAAGTACAGCAATAGCGAAAGTGAAATTTTGCATTTCATCTTCATGGGAGTGTTCCTCCTTTTTTTGTCAATGATAGGTGCGTCCCGAAAACAAGGCTATCATAGTATGACGGGAGTGTCAAAAAAAAGCGCGCCGAGATGGGCGCGCTTTTGTCTGTTATTCAAACAATATTTTTTCTATTGCCAAGTATCTTTCCATTTTTGGAAGTTCCGCAATCGCTTCGGCTTTTTCATAGAAAATGCCGAAATCTTTTCCGGAGAGTTCAAAGAGTTTTTTAAAGAACGGAACGAGATTGGTGTATTCGTCCGTTCCGACGATGTCCGCGTTGTTGAAGTTCTTTGTCATCCAATTGTCAAATCCCGGATA
>JBAYGK010000141.1:0-4260 GCA_041666665.1 Minisyncoccota bacterium | reverse complement strand
TTTTTGATTGGCATGGGTGGTATTATACGAAGGTTTAATACAGCGCAAACGTTTCGGTTCCGGGTGCAACCCAGAACCGGCGATAGATGGCATACCCATTATACAGGGCGAAAGAAAAAAAGAAAAACCCGCCCCGATTTTTTCGGGGCGGGTTTTAAACTTCTTTAAGCTTTTTTCTACGACTCAACGAAGTTGAACTTTCCTTTCGGCGAGGTGCATGTTACGACGCCACCGCAGGTCCATGTCCATTTTCCTCCCTGCAGGGTTACCAGAGGAGTACTGCCGTCGGAACAAAGATTGGTTTTCGGCTTTACCGGTTCCGTGACATCCACCGCCGAACCGCAGGTGATATTGGTGTGCATGAAGGCACAAATGGGACTGTCGTTGCCGACCCCATTGTTGCACTTGTAATCAAGCGGGTCTCCCGCGGGAGGAAGATTGTACGGGGCGGAGCCGCTAAATGCCGACCCGTCGCCGTGAACCGGCGTTCCGACCGCGCACATCAGAGATACCGCATCAAACTTGGTTTCGGTTTTGGTATAATCTCGGCAACCGCTTCCCAATGCGGCGGCCGCCTTGATATCAATGTTGCACGATGTCCATCCCGATCTCTTGGTTTGCGAATTTTCAGTAAGCACCTGGAACGAAGTCGCCCCGACAGATGTCCATGTATGGGACACCGCTTGCCCTGTGCCGGAAGAAACATTCGGAGATGTCCAAAAATCAATCGCTGTATCCTTGTTCCAATCGGCGCCGTAACGAATGGTTAGTTTCGGCGTGTTGGTGTCTGTTCCGGTAAAGGTAAATGTTTTGGGCACGTTAACGATGCCGGTGGTTGTCAGACAGTTGCCCGCGACGCTGATTGTTGGGTTGGTGGGATTAGTGGCCGCATTGGTGGTACAACCTGCATATTGATACGTGTCCGAACCGTCAAAGCTACCGTCCACGCATGTTCGGAACTGGTCTATGCTGGAGCACAAATTTCCGTATCCGACGGAGGTGGCGGAAAAGAAGGTATAGGAAGCGCCGTGCACTTTCGTGATTCCATCTAAATTACAAGAATCGCATGTCCGATTCGCTTTGGCGCAGTTTGTCGCATCCGTGTGGCCGGTACCCGAGCCATCGCAGTGCCACGTGCGGGTAGTGCCGCAGGATGTCGCGCCATTATCGGTTGAAGATGTTCCCGCATTGCAACCCAGAGCAACGGTATTATTGCATGAGCCGTTGACAACGCACGGCGGATTCGCGTAAGAACAGGGGGCATCGGTTCCGTCATAAACGCCGTAACAAGTCCAATTGCGAGTGGTGCCACAGGCGGTACTGCCGCCGCCGGAAGATGTTCCCGCGGTGCATTGTCCCGAAGTTGAACTGCACACACCGTTTTTGCTGTGGTAGGCCGTGCATGACTTGCTTGTTCCTCCAAACGCGCCGGGACATGTCCATGTTACACTGCTTCCGGCGGCCGGGAATACCGGAGTGACGGTGGGCGGATAGGGATCACATTTGCCGCCGCCATCAAAACCGGTTGCCGATTGCGGATAGGTGTGCGCCGCCGCTCCGCAATTACCATTCGCGGCAACATAATAAATCACTTCCTTATTAAGACCGGACGGAATGGTTCTCTCACCTATGAGAGTGCCGTAGTATTTCGCCCCGCCCGACTTAATTATCCACGAAGCGGAGTTTGTTCCCGTATTATCGTAGAGTCCGTGATAATTATCAAATACCGCCACATACTCTCCGGGTGTGTTGGGTGCGGTGAAGGTGCCATAACTGGTTGTGACAGCATAACCCGTATGAAGACCCACCGCTCCGGCAGGACTAAGCTTTGAGTTATAAACATTGGCCGTCTGTCCGTTGATGGTTGCTTCTATTTTTCCACCGAGAGTATTGTCGCACACGCCGCTGTCAAAACTTCCCGTTACTTTTATCGTGTTCCCGGGATAATAGATTCTGCCGGTCTTGTCAAAGTCGTAGCGAAAAGTAGAGGAGAAATTACCCTCCCAACCTCCGTAGCTGTGCACGAAATACGTTGCGGTATAATTTGCCGCCTTCGTCTCTCCCGCGAATGAAAGCATGCCGAAACCGCAGAGAAACGCAAAGAATATCGCGATCGGAGCGGCGGGAGTTTTTTTCTTTTTCATATAATAGATGACGAGACCGATAAGAGTGAGGAGGATAGCCAAGCCGAGCAAAATGACAGGTCCGAGATTTTTTTGCGAGGGAACGATTGCCGGAATAATTTTTGATTTAATGTCATACGAATTCTCCGCCAAGACCTTTCCGGCCGCATCGGAGATTTTCACGGAAACGACGGGGTTCGGGCAGTTCTCGGTAATCGGAAGGGATAGATGTTCCACTCCTCCGCTTATGGTCAGAGGAACAAGCTTGGAAAAATCGGCGATGCAGGATTTGTCTTCGCTGTTTTGTATGGAAATCTTGAAAGCGGTATCTTTGGAAATCGCCGTCGGTTTCAATCGGGAATTGGGGAAACCATCCGCCGGTCCCGACCAAATCAGAGTTACGAGCGCCGTGTCTCCTTTCGCGTAGTAGTCCTTATCCAAAACAATGTTGTTTATGGTGGCGCTTTGTCCTTTCAATACATAATGAAATGCGACGGGAGAGGAAACTTGCTTGCCCGCAACGTCAACAAAAGTCAAAACGGCGTCATAGGCCTGCGGTTCGGACATTTTTGGAACATTCGCCGAGAAATCAAACGTTTTTCCGGGAATAAGCTCTATGGCTTCCCCTTTCACCGTCCCCACAATCTTTCCGAATACCGAGCGATAGTGCGTTTCAAAAACGGGAGTAACGGATGTCTTTGTTTTAAAATTATGCTTCAGGGCGCAATGCGCAACGAGCGTTTCCGTTTCCAGAAAGTCTATTCCCTCCCGCACTCCGTATTTATTCTCATCGCCGTATATATTCTTATCGCCGTCAATGGTTAAAAAACAGGCGGAAGAATCCGACAAAATGCTTTCTCCGCTTCCCTTCAAAGAAAATTCGTCGGTGGGAATCGTGCCCAAAAAGCGACCGTCGGGATTTTTTATTTGCACCTCAAGATAATATGTTCCGCTCAAGTATGACGGCGCCGTATACGTGATTTCCTTGCGTATGGATTCGCCGGGTCCGAGAGTTAGTACGTCATCGGCATATACCTTCTGATCCACGGCAATCAATCCGAATTCTTCATCCGATCTCATGAGATTGATTCCGTAAATGACTTGCGGTTGCACGCCTTTGTTGTTGACAACATTAAAGGCGACGGTAAAGACGTTGTCTTTCCGGCTTATTACTTCAATATCATACACGCCGACATCGTCAACGTTGGTTTCATCCGGGGGCAATGCGGCGACATACGCTTTTTCTTGCTCCGTCGGCGGAACCCCGTTATTCTCCGCCGTCTGCGCCGAAATGAAAAGCACGGGAACGAACGCCCATGCGGCGAACAAAAAAGCGGCGATTGATATTTTTGTCTTCATATTTTTTTTGATACGTTTATAAATTTTTATTTGCTGGTAAAAGATACCTCGCTTAAAGCAAGTTCATACCCTTATGATACTATATATATGCAAAAGATTCCGCGATGAACTGTGGATAACTGCTTTCGGCGGTGTTGTGTCGCGCCCCGAAAAAACCGCCTTTCGGCGGAATTTTGTCGGTTTATTTTCTCCTTCGCCCCGCCGTAGTCCGCCGATTGACGTACGAAGGAGGATTTACCCATATGGGGTTTTCTCAAAAATTAATCACCGAGCCATTTTTCTTTTGGTATTCCCGACTGAAGAATTATACCTTTCATCGTTCTTGGTTTGATTGCCGCCGTTCCGTGAAATGGGACACAAACATGCCGCTGAATTTTATTGTAAACACCGATGTAAAAAATATGACTGCCTTTTTGATGATTCAACACAAAACCGTTTTCTTTCAGAAGATCGGTAACATCGCGATATTGCCAGTTATTTATTCCGTTCGGCATTATACGAGTTGATGACCATACGAATAAATCTGATAAGGCGAAACGATTTTGGATTTGCCGTCTTTAACAATCGCCCACAATTTTTCGTATTCCGAATCGGCTTTTTGATTAAGAGAAACAAATCGCGAACCTTTTATTTTTTGACACGATTCAACATACCCCGTTACGGCTTCAAACAAATTAAACATGGCAATTTTCGGATCATCGCCGGATTCAACGATATTAAACTCAAGGGCAACCGCGTACCATGTGTCGGCATCTTTAAAAACAATGTATCGTACGTT
>JBAYGK010000140.1:0-4289 GCA_041666665.1 Minisyncoccota bacterium | reverse complement strand
GTACTTGTCTGTTTTATCGGGAACCTGCGAGGCGATGTCGGGGTTTGCGTCAAAAAACGCTTGGGTGTCGTGCGCGGAAACGTAGTAGCGCACAGTTTCGGTTGACGGGACGAATATCCATTCTTCATCGCCCTGCATGTCGCCGGACACTTCCGAACCCGCGATTTGATTTTCAAAAGTGTTGGTTTGATAATTCATGCCGATGTGACGACCGTCGGGGGTGACGGCATGGAGGTCTAGGTCGGGGAGAGGGGCGTCTGCAAGAGAAGGTGCGAGGGGTAAATATTGATACGCCGGGCTTATCTGCCCAAATTCGTAAAGAAAATCTCTTCCCAACCAAACCACTACCCAAACAGCCAGACAAAGCCACATGACGGCACAGAACAAAAGAACAACGATAATGTACCTTAAAAAGTTCGGGACTCTTTTTAAAGGATGCTCAAATAACATCTGCGCCAATTTAAATAGCAAGAAGTTAAAAATTATCCATGCGGGAACAATAACAAAAAAGAGGAGTTGTTTGTCCAATTCATTTCGTAAGATTGCAATTGTTGGTATTATGATACAGAATATTATAAAGATTATTTTTATCCATTTAGAAGTTTTTTTGAACGGCTTCTCAATAAGCGTTGGCGATAACAATATCCAAAGGATAAATATGATGCCGATTATAATCAATAGCGTATTAATTCCTGAACCAAGCGACATGGTTTTGTTTATCGCTTCCGTTTTGAAATCCGAAGTAGCGAGCGATGGAAATAAACCGCGATACGGAATCAAATTTTTAAGTAAGTCCTTGCTTGTCAATATTGCTCCGATAATTTTCCCCGGTTCATCGGTAAAACTTACCGATGCAATTGATACCAATGCTTGATAAGGAGAAGTTGGCGATTTGCCCGCATACGTAAATTTTACCAAATTAGCTAAATCTTTACATACTCCGTTTATATCCAAAACACACATCACATTGACACTTCTATAGATATACGAATTAGGGTTGCTTCCCAGAGAATTTGCTATCGTCGTGTATCCGTACGGTGATTGATCATGTGTGTCTACTTTATACAGCACAATAGCGGAATCGCTCGGGTTTGTCGCGCTCCATGCTTTTGACGCATCTTTTTTTCTCGCTTCAATCTGATAGTATTTGCCAAAATTCAATTCGGTGGTTTCGGTCAAATTATAGTGAAGTGTCTTATTACCAAAGTTTTGAAATTCAAGAGGAACCAGCGTATACGTGTCGTACTCGCTTTTTTTATGAATATCGGGCGTAAGCCAGCCGAGGAATTCTTTCGTATATGAACTCATTTGCGATGGAGACGTACCAGTTGCCGTTCCGCTTAAATAATTAAGAGATCCTTTACCCATTAAATCCCATTCGGCAAAATGATTGGTATTAGAACCAAAATTAGTCATATTCATATTTCCGATTTTATACAAATCAACTGTTAGTGTTTGGTTTACCGAAAGACTACCTAGGTTGTGTCCAATTTCATGAGTTACCGCCCCTAAAGGATCATTTTCTGCCACAATCAACGCAAATGGTGGAAAAGAAACCGGATTATCGCGTTTATCAAACGCTCTGGTAATCAGCTTAGTAAAATCATCCGCGATTGGCAACTGTGCAGAATTCCCCGAATGCACCGCCGAAACAACATCAAACCCGCTCACGTCCAGCCCCGATTTCGCAATCGCGTCTTGTACAAATTGTCCTTCCTTCCCGATATACTGACTCGTCGGTTTCTGTAATTTGTACCACGTCGGAAATACGGTGTATTCAACATTCACCGTTCCGTACGAGTTCTCGCGGTAATAATCTTTCACACAATACAGCATATCGTCGTAATATGTTTTATCGTGCCCGTTCGGATATGTTTTTGCCGGTATGAGTTTGCACGGCTGTTCGGTTTTTGAGGCGGATGCGTGCTTCACATCTGAAGTTTCTGCCAGCACCACCGCCACCTTCACCGTTTTCCATCCGTCCCGTCTCATCCACGGTAAATTGTCTCGGCTGTCACTTCCCCCACCATACGTGTCGGGAATCACGTACGGCGCATCGCAGAATCCGTCGTTATTTGCGTCGTTGCAACCTTCCTCGGGCGTATCGTATTCGCTCCAATAATTCCCGCCGATCGGTTTTGCGAGATTGAAAGAATTGCCAGTCATCCCATGCGTCCGACACGATTGGACGAAAGAGTTATTGTAAAACAAATTGCCGGTGTTCGCTCCTTCATCATTGTTGTATATGTTGCACCAGCCGGAGAAGGTGAAATTGTGAATGCGATTGGAATTGCTTTCATGAAAATCCGCGTTATTGGCTCCTCCGACAAGCGTTGCCCCGTCTAAGTCGTTACCGTCCGCCGACCAGAATAGCATTGATACGTCGCCGCTTGCGGAAATATTTTTTATGCCGTTTGAATCGGAATTATCAAGAAAAATGCTCCAAATATCATTCGTTGAGGTGATATTCTTAACTGTGTTTGAATGGGAATTGTTTAAATACGCGCCGTGAAAATTACCGTTGGATGCAATATCGGTGAAATTTGAATGGTCGGTATGAAACATAAGAAAACCGTTGTTCTGTTTGCCGTCCGAACCATTCACCGTCACGTTGCTGATGTTGGAATGGTCGGCGTTGCAAAGAATGAGTTCGGAAAACGTACGGTTGGAGAGTATTGTCGCGGCGTTGAAAAATCCGATGGGACGATCACCCGAGCTGATGTTGCCGGTTACTATGTTATTGCATCCCGTCAGAACCGGCACAGTGGAAACGCTCATGTCCAAGTCTAAGTAACCGTTTTCTTTCAGAATATTATTAAGAATACGATTATCAAACGAGCGGTACATGAGCCAGATTCCGCTCATACTGTTATTGCTTACGGTATTGTCGCGTATGATGTTGCCGGAACCGTCAAGGTACATACCGTACATAAAATTCGCAATATTCAAATTTTTGACGGTAACGCCGGTTACGCCGACAAGCACTCCGGCAAAAAACACAGAGGGCTCGGCACTGATTATCGCGTGCCCGTTGCCGTCAAGCGTGATGCCGTCGCTGTCTATTTGCACGGTTTCTGTGAGGTCTTGGGTGAGCGTGCAGGTTTTTGTTGATTGGTTCCAATTGCCTATCGTTACGCAATCGCCGCCGGTATCTGAAATGAATTTCGTGCTTTTTCTGGTTTGGATGAATACAAAATGGCGGGCGGAGATGTCTTGCGAGTAAGAGTACTTTCCGTTTTCATCCGTAGTGAATTCCGCAAGATTGTGATAATCGTCTTCATATTTGTAGTAAGTGGTATTTTTAACCAATCCGGAGAGGGTGATTTGCGTTGCCTGCCCTGAGTCCGCCGAAGGGGTGGTCGTGGCAGGATTAACCATCATCGTTATCACTTTCGGGATTGAAGTCAATTTGAGGTCAACGGTTTCCGTACTGTTAAGCACAATGTTCAGATATTCGCTGTTTGTAATCGTAAAATGCGTTCCAATCCCGCTTGTTTCTCCCCTCATTTGAAACGGATCGGTCGGCATGCGAAAATTGGCAGGAGAGGATGGTGCGGGCGAAGTAAAGGCCTTTTGAGCATAAAAAATTCCCGCGAAAGTACCTGCGGAAAGTATAGACAGCGCAACGGTTGCAAAAAATATCTTGCGGTGAATCGGCAATTCCAAAAACCTTTTCTTCATGATGTTTTAAAATTGGTTTGTAAACTTTATGGCTTTATAAGCCTGGGTTTCTCCTTCATTCCCCTTCTTCGCCGAAAAATTTCTTTTCCACTTTCGTCACCAGTTCTTTAATATCAATATCCGATTTGACGATGAGCTCGTGGACGCCTTTGGCGCGCGCTTCGGCCGCCCTGCCGGAATCGGAGACGTTGCTCAAGAACACCACCTCGGCATTCTTCCCCCACTCGTCCTCGCGAAGAGCCGTGAGCATCTCCAGACCGTCCATGACCGGCATGACGATGTCAAGCAAAATGAAATCGGGATGTTCGCGAAGAGCCGCATCCAATCCTTCCTTGCCGTTTTTTGCGGACATGACGATAAAATGTTTGTTCTCGCTGAACCTCTCAACAATGGCATTGCGAATCATCGCTTCGTCCTCCACGATTAATATTTTTTTTGTTTCCATGATAATTCATTTGTTTTTTATTAATTGTACGATAATAAAATTTTATGCCGCTTCTTTTTCTTGAAAAAACTTATTTTCTATTTTCTTCACAAACTCTTTGATATCGGTGTCCGACTTGACGATGAATTCATGCACCCCTTTGGCGCGCGCTTCGGCCATTCTG
>JBAYGK010000139.1:0-4328 GCA_041666665.1 Minisyncoccota bacterium | reverse complement strand
CCATTGGCAATATGCCAATCGGAAAGCGGCGTTTTCAAAAGTTCAGTCATGTTTTCCTCCTTCTTTGCCCGCCATAGCTCCGCAGAGCGACGGCGGGCGGTTTTGTTTTTCAAGAATGCCCGAGTGTATTTAACAATATTTTGAAAGAAAAAGCAAGGCTGATTTTTGTAAATTCACAAATCACCATCGCGGTAAAATTCGCATATGCGAATTTTACCGCGATGGTTTATCCGCCGGAGCGAGGTTACACCTCGGTCCATGACGTTTGAGATGTCTGCTTGAAGTCTAGTGTAAAAAAAGAACTCCGGTTCCCTGTTCAAACGTTTCGGTTCGGGATATCCCGCTCGCAAGCGGGACCCCGCATGTTGCGGTGGCAATCCCGAACCGGCGACGAAGGCGGGAATCTGGAATACCTCTTAACGACGTGGGTCCCTGCATGCGCGAGGATGACGAACGGAAGGTTTTCGGATTCAGATTGTTTACGGAGTCACGCATGTTTCCGTGCGATCAGCCATTTCCGCGCAGAGCTTGTATTTTTTATCGGGCGTAATTTCGTAGCGATACGGTTTTTTCGTATTCGCGTCCGTCGGTATCGCTCCCAGATACTCGGGGGTAAGCGATGCGAGCTCGGACGGATATTTTCCGTTTTCGGCAAAATACATGGAAAGCGCGCCGCGAATCTGTTCTATCTGCAATTGTTCCGCCGCATCAAATCCTTTTCTTCTCGTTTGGAAAATTTGCGGAAGAGATTCCGCGGAAGGGGCTTCATTCGCGGCGGAAGCCGTATCGCCGGATGCCGCGCTCGGGCTTGTTGAAGCGACATTGTCCGCCGTCTTTATGAAATCAATTTTGTCTATTTTGACGCCGATTATCCTCCAAAACAAGAAACCGACAAAAAGAATCGGGAGTACAATCCCAAGCGTTCCGATGCTTATGAAAATTCTTTTTGTTTTTTTCTCCGGGGCAAAAACGAATTCCCCTCTCATCTCAACAAGATTGCGATACATCAAAAACAAATACGCGACGGAAAACGGCGTGACGAAAAAAGAAACGACGTTTTGCACAATCGCCCCGTTCCACGGATCGGGGAGTCCTCCGAAGAGAATGCCGACCGGAATGAAAAAAAGAAGAAAAGAAAATCCCAAAACAAAAAATCTCCAAAAAACGCCCCATACTTTCCCTTTCACATATTCTCTGCTTTTCAACAGAGCGTTCATTCCCTTTTCATTCTCGGCGACCAGCACGAAATACGCCATGGAAAACCACATCGCAAAAAGAAAACCCGGAACGATAAGCAAAAGAAATCCGCCGACGGTAAGGAATCCCGTTAAAACCGCAATCCACCAATAGGACCCTATTTTATGCCACGCGAGATTGAAAGCGCGCGCGACGCCGAGATGGTGTCCTCCCTCCTTGGGAAGAGCCGGTTCTTTTACCGCATACATGAGAGCGATCTGTCCCCATATGGAAATGATGAAAAGAAGAATAATCAGAATTATTCCGAAAAACGCCGTGAGATATATTCCAAAAGTATTCATCACCGAAGAGAGGATGCTTTGTTCGGAAAAAACGGTAAGGAGAAACATCGGCGCCATCATGACGGCGGAGATTCCCAGCAATGTTTGATGACGTTGTTTGAATATTCCGTACGCATCGCCCATCAAGTCTCCCGCGTTTTTTAAAACAACCGCGACGGGAGCGGGCGGAGGAACATCGCCGCGAATACTCGGGGAAGAAAGCGCTTCGTCCACGGCAGACGACATCCACCCCGTTTCAAGAAGCGTTTTTCTGATATGCTCTTTACTCTCTCCGTTTTTCAAATGCGCCGAAATATATTCGGCAAGTTTTGGATCTGTCATGACGATATGATTTTCCTCCCGCAGGAGGATCCGCCAGCGGGCGGAATGATTCTCTGATAATGCATCCATTATACCGCAACCCGGGGAAAAATAAAAAACCGGAGCGAGGTTTATCGCCGGTTCGGGGTTGTACCCCGTTCCATGACGTTTGAGATACCCGCTTAAAGTTTAGTGTAAAAAAGAACTCTGTTTAAATGTTCAAACATTTCGGAACGGAGTACAACTCCGTTCCGGCGATAAAAATTTTACAGCTTCGTCGCCGGTTCTGGGTTGCACCCAGAACCGAAACATTTGAGATGACTACTTAAAATCTAGTGTAAAAAAAGAACTCTGATTGCCTGTTCAAACGACTATGAACCTCTACCCGAATGCACCACTCCATATATTCCAACACATTTTCGTCGTCGTTCCCTTCAAGGAACGTCGTCGTCTTCATTTTCTGCAATACGAAACACACTTTCCTTGCAAAGAAGAATATTCCAAACTCAATCGACTATTCGCGTTTTGCAAAAACTTTTTTGCGTCGCAATTACATTAATACGGTATTGGAGAGTTTCTCAGTCGTTTCGACGGCGTCTAAGCGCCACGTTTGATATCGAGATAACTTTCCTTTCGTATTGCAGAAGATAAACGCGACAACCGCGCTTGTTCCATAATAGCCGGATCATACGGTGTTTTGTTTTGTATCATCGTCCACATAATGGCGAGCATTTTCCTTGCGAGCGCGACGCGCGCTCTTTTTGCTCCGCAGTTCGGTGTTAGGTCGGTGATAAATCGAAAAAGTTCCGGAGCAGAGCATTCTCGGATCCTCATCGCCGCTTCCACCATTGTTGTTCGAAGATATTTAGAGCCTTGGTGTGTGATCGAACCAAGCCGCACTTTTTCTCCCGATGAACGCTGTTTCGGAACGATACCGGCAAAGCTGGCGAGTTTTTTCGGACTCGAAAATCGCGAGAAGTCGCCGACTTCCGCAACAACCGTAAGCGCGGTGATCGGTCCGATCCCGGGCATGGTTATAAGCAGTTTCGCTTCCGGAATTTCTTTTGTCAAACCGGAAATCTTTTTTGCAAGAAGGTCGATATGAACATCAAGTTCGGCAATCACCTTGAGTAATTCTTTCATGGTTTCGTTGCTTCCTTCTTCTATCCATTTCTTTCCTCTTTTTTGGAGGGGATTGCGCCCGTCTACCAAATGCAAACCTTCCGTGGTTACGATCCCATGCAAACGATTTTTTACCGCGGTACGTTCTTTTACGAGAAAACACCTTTCTCGTAAAACGACCCGCAGTTCATACTTTTCATCGGAAACCCGATGGCTTTCCGGCAACATTCCCGCTCGCAGAAGGTCGGCGAGTGTTCGCGCGTCATTGAAGTCGGTCTTTTGTTTGCTTTCCGCGATCAACCGCACTTTCATCGGATGAGCGATGTGGACTTCGAACCCCGCTTCTTCCAGTTGCTTGGTAACCCATCGCCAGCCGCAGACCGGCTCGATGGCGACTTTCACTTCTTGCAATGGCGCTGGTATTTTTGCTATACTCGCGCTAATATCAAAGGGATGAGATGCAACGGAAGTGTGCCACACTACATTGCGCTTTTCATCCATCATGACCCACACACCGGATTTTTTGTGCAGGTCTATACCGAGATACATTTTCATATGTTTCTTGGTTAAAATGAATAATACCGTTGGCGGACTAGGCCAACGGTATTATGTTATACCAAGAGGTTCACAATGTCATTTCGGACCGGGGTACAACCCCGTTCCGGCGATGGGCGCATTATTCATTCACCTCGTCAATTTTCAATTCACATTCTTCGTTTGCCGATGACCAATACCAAAAACATGTTTCACTCACATAATTTTTCCGAACGGGATTTTCTAAAATGTAATTCAATTTTTGTTGAAAGACCTTTTCGTTTTCAAGAACGATGGGCATATTCGTGTCTTGCCAGATTGAATACGTTCCATCGTCTTCAATAAACAATTTTTCAATATTCGGCTCGGTTGCAACTATATTTTTATGTATTTCGCGAGAGGTGTGCCGTTTAAAATCACGAACAAAACCCGCAACATCGGGAGATTCCGCAACAAGATGAATATGATTAAGCATAAAAACAAAACCGTAAAGTTTAAGATTTTTATTCTTTTGGCAATAATGGAGCGAGTCGGAAATAATGTTCCAGCGATTATGTCGGTCAAAAAGGTAATACCATTTTTTGACGGTAAAAGTGAGGAAATAAACGGACGAATTTATATCCTTGGAAATTTTTTTGATTGGCATGGGTGGTATTATACGAAGGTTTAATACAGCGCAAACGTTTCGGTTCCGGGTGCAACCCAGAACCGGCGATAAATAATGTTCCAGCGATTATGTCGGTCAAAAAGGTAATACCATTTTTTGACGGTAAAAGTGAGGAAATAAACGGACGAATTTAGATTCTTGGAAATCTTTTTGATTGGCATGGGTGG
>JBAYGK010000138.1:0-4342 GCA_041666665.1 Minisyncoccota bacterium | reverse complement strand
GTTCTTCCGAGGAAAATCTTCCATTCTTTTTTGTAAAAAAACCTGTCGTTTTTGTTGAAAGTAACGCACCCGTTGTAATTCACGTGCGCCTTTATGAAGGTTCCGCATGATGCGGGAAATTCCGACGGAACGGCTTTTGTGTTGGTTTCGCATCTTGTAAGCTGAGCGATGAATCTTTGGCACGCTCCGTCAAGCGAGTAAAAGGCTTTATCGTTTTCAGGGACGGGACACGGTTCTTTGATTGGCGGAATAAAATCTTGAAACTGCTCAAGATAAAGAGAGCAAGAGTTCATGCGGAAAGACACGCCGACAGGAGAACGTCCTGTTGATATGGTAAGAGTATCGCCACCGTTTATTTTTATGGGGGCGACCGAATTCACCTTTCCCGATGTGAAAAGTTCCGCGCCTTTTCCCAGCGTTGCCGTTACTCCCTTGGAGTTTCTCAGTTTCCAGTCTGTGATATCAACGGCGCTCAAGTTTGCCTGTATCGCCGTAATGACGATGTATTCTTTCTCGGGATAGGATTCTTTTGCGGCGGCACTCAGAGTTATTTTTACATAGTTTTTATAAAACGATTCCTGAGGAACTTCCGTGCCGGATTTTTTCTTTACCTGCAAGCTGGAACTCGCGAGATTGAAACCGCCCTCCGCGGCATCTTTCGGTCCGGACGGATTTATTTTTGAGATGGCGAACCAGATTCCCCAGACAACGACCATAAAGACGACAATGATGGCGATCGCTTTTCCCGGGTGGAACCCGAAAGAATTGTTTATCTGCGTATCCTCTATTTTTTTGATTTCCATATGATTATTATAACAAATATCTATTTTTACTTAAAGTAAACTGCAAAAAATTTGGTTACAATAATGAACGAACGCGAGTTTTTAAATCTTCTCTCGCGATTTCCGCATCGTCCCATGGAATTTTTTCGCCGTTCGCTTCCATGATATACGGGTCGGTGCCTTTGCCGGTGATGATGACGGCATCGCCCTCTTTGGCGATGGAAAGCGCCTTGCGCATGGCGTCGCGCCGATCCATTATGATTTCCGGCGTTTTGGTTTTTATTCCTTCTTTTATCTCGTTCACAATAGCTTCCGGGTCCTCGTCATACGGGTCTTCGTTGGTAAGAATGATGTGAGAGCAATGAGCATCCGCGACCGCGCCCATTTCGGGACGTTTCCATTTGTCGCGTCCGCCGCCGGTTCCGCCGAAAACGCAAATGAGATTTTTTCCCTCCTTTGCAATCGCTTCGTAGGCCTGTTTGAGCGAGTCGGCGGTATGGGCGTAATCAACGTACATTTCAAAATTTTGCCCTTCGTTTATTTTTTCCATTCTCCCGCGAATTTTCGGCATGTTTCCGATTCCTTCCGCTATTTTTTCGGAAGGAACGCCGAAATGTTTTGCGGCAAGCGCGGCGGCAAGCGCGTTGTAAATATTGAATTCTCCCGGAAGAGCGGAATGTATTTTTATGCCGTCAAACATGAAAGAAAAACCGTTTGCATCCGTGCGGTGGGGAAAAACATCACTGAGAGAAAACGGTATTTTTTTCTCCACTTTTATGTTAAGAAATCTCCTGCCTTCTTTGTCATCGTTGTTGGCGATAATAACGCGATTTTTCTTCGGAGAATTTTCAAGTGCGCGCGCAATCCCGAGTTTAGCATCGCGGTAATTTTCATAGGAACCATGCGATTCAATATGTTCCGGGGAAAGGTTGGTAAAAATGAGTGCGTCCAAGTCAATGAATTTATGGCGGAATTGTTTCGCCCCCTCGGAGGTTATTTCCAAAATAAAATATTCGCATTTCGCGTCTACCGCCTCGCGCAATTTCTTCTGAATAAACATGCGCCCCGGCATGGTCATTTTGAATTTATTGGGGGCGGAGGTGTCGCCGATTTTGAAACGAATGCCGTTTACCATCGCGGTTTTTTTGCCGCCCGCCAGAAACACCGCATTCAAAAATTCCGTCGTGCTGGATTTTCCTTTCGTGCCGGTTACGCCGATAACGACAATATCGCGGGAAGGAAAGCCGTAGCGAATCGCGCCCCCGAGTGCCATCAAGTAATGATAGAAGGGTTGGAAGAAAGAAAAGACAGAGCGGGGTATAAGCTTTTTAATGTTTCGCAGAATTGATTCCATTGTTGTAGAAAAATTTCCAATTACTAATTTCCAATTTCTAATAAAATGTCTAATGTTAAAATTTCAAATGCCGACGTCGCCCATTAGAAATTAGGAATTAGATATTAGAAATTATTTTTACTAAAAATATCAAAATTACTTCCCAAGTATTTTTAACGCTTCTCGTATCTGCTCGCTCGGGGTTCCGGTTTTTGAAACATTTTTCAGCGCCTCGCGAGATTCCCGAAGGGAATAGCCGAGTGCTTGCAGGGCGTCCACGGCGTCCGTTTCTCCCGGAGTCGGTTCTTCTTTTGTGAAAGCGAATCCGTCGGTTTTTCCTTTGAGTTCCAAAACTATTTTTTGGGCATTTTTCGTTCCGACGCCGGAAGTTTTGGTGAGATATCCCGCGTCGTTTTTGGAAACGGCGGTAAGTATGATTTCTATCGGAGCAACGCTCATAATGCCGAGCGCGGTTTTCGGACCTATTCCCGAAACGGTAATGAGAAGTTCAAAAAATTCAAGCTCGGTTCTTTCCAAAAAACCGTAGAGGTCAAGCGCGTTTTCCCGCACCGCAAGATGGGTGTGAAAAGAAATTTCTCCCCCGTTTTTTTGTGTCCGCCGGATATTGTCGGGGGTGGTGAAAACTTTATAGCCGACCCCGTTCACGTCAAGAACGATGAATCGATCATCGGTGAGGATAATATTGCCGATAAGGTGGGAAATCATATAACTATTGTATCAGACCGGTGTCTTGTTTGACAAATATCATCGTATATTATACACTACACACCGGCTAAACTTGAATATAAAAAAGGAGAAGAAAATGTTGGGTCTTTATATAATAACCAATGTGGCAATAAGGCAATAAGGCAACAAGCGGTAAACGCTCAAGAGATAAGTACCAGGGTTGCCATGTGCTTTGCCCACTCAAGAGAAGAAGCCGTTGGTGCGGGATGGAGAGATATTAAAACAATATTTCCGCCAACCGATGGTTGGCACGAACACACTGTTTTTGTCAACGAAGTAGGAGAAACAACAATAGCATTAGCATACAAAAAAGTTGTTCTCAAAGAAGAATAATATTTACCCCCCTCGTTTAACCGCGAGGGGATTTTACTTGGCGGCGAAACCGCCAAGTAAAAGTTGACAAATTTTATCTAAAGAAACATACTTTCTCCGGATGTCGGAACATTGATATCTCCCCGCCGACTGGCGGACCGCTCCTCGAAAGAGACAGCGTTCACACTGGAATTTATATAAAGGAGATTCCACATGAACAATGATAAAATAACACACACAGACGGACAGCTCATTAAGATGCTGGAAACCATGCGTCAAAAAGGCGCAACATCGGAATCTATGCAGACTATTTTGCAAGAAGGTATATTCGCCGCGGTTGTTGATCCGAGTTTGAATTTGGAAAAAGCAAAGCACGGACTTGGTTTGACCCAATATTGCATTGGTCCCATTACGGAAGGATATTATTTTCCCGGAAGCAATGAATCTTCCGCTGTTGAAATGATGAAAACATCTCTTGAACGTCGTTATAGCGATGAGTTTGCGGAAGATTTTTCAGAAATGACCTGTCTAAAAAGCGATGCGAATATTCTTTATTCCTATAATCTTGGTACGTTTTCAAATTCCGGAGATCAGATATTTGAAGAACTTGGTACTTCCGGGGTGCTTTCTCTTTCTGAAATGTTCTGGGTGGTAAACAATAAAGAGATACAGACGAAGTATGATAGATATGTCTGCGTTTGTTTCAATGAAAAAGGAATTCCAAAGATCGTTCACGTAGATACAAAAGACCTGAAAAAAGTCACCTCTTACAATCTTAAAGGAATTGGTATCGGATGTTGGCATACGGCTGTTATCGGTCGTAAAAGAGAGATTAAATAACGGTGCGGTAATATTGCCAATCAATAACTAGACATTAGTTTTGTATCCCCTCGCCTCACCGCGAGGGGATTTTACTTGGCGGCGAAACCGCCAAGTAAAAAAGTTTGCATTTTGTCCGAATGTCTGGTACTATCTCTCTACTGAAAAACAAAAAGTTGTATCTCGGCTTTTTACTTTTTTCTTTTTACTTTTTACTTAAAGTGTATTATGCCCATCATAAAATCAGCCAAAAAGGCTCTTCGCGGTTCAAAGAGAAAACACGTGTTTAATCTCCGCAGAAAAAAAGATTTGAACGAGACCGTGAAAGAGGTCAAAAAATTAGTCGCCG
>JBAYGK010000137.1:0-4387 GCA_041666665.1 Minisyncoccota bacterium | reverse complement strand
TTTTCAAAAAACGAACACAGAAAACGAAAATTTACGTGACCATTGTGGTCTATCATGTCATCGGTAACGATGTATGAAATCCTGTCATAATGTTTCGGTAATATCTCAACTTTTTCTTCTTTAGGCCATTTCAACAGAAATTTCTTTATTTTGCTTATCATTTTTTGATACATATCACACCCCATTTCAAATACAACGAACAATGAATCTTTTATAAGATTATAACACTGGAATAATTGTGTCAATTATCAAAAATGCCTGTTTTGTGGTATTTTTAGAATATATGAAAGAAACACACCTCATTCCAAATGAACGCATTATTCAAAGTATTTTTGTTATGCGCGGACAAAAAGTTATGCTTGATAATGATTTAGCAATACTTTACGGTGTTGAAACAAAAGTATTTAATCAGTCGGTAAAACGAAATGTTGAACGTTTTCCTATTGATTTCATGTTTCAACTGACAAAACAGGAGGAGGAGTTTTTAAGGTCACAAATTGTGACCTTAAACAATCAACCGCCTCCCAAACAAAATAAGCGCGGCGCACACAGAAAATATCTATCGTATGTTTTTACCGAACAAGGAATTCTTATGCTTTCAAGTGTTCTCAAAAGCGAGCGAGCAATTCAGGTCAACATTCAAATCGTCCGAACCTTCATAAAACTCCGGGAAATGCTCTCAAATTATAAAGATGTGAAAGAAAAAATTGAAACATTGGAAAAAAAATATGACTCGCGTTTCAAAATCGTTTTTGATACCTTGCGCCAACTTATAAAAGAAGAAGAAAAGCCAAAGAATAAAATCGGCTTTGCGAAAAAATAGTTTTTACTTGATGAACTTTATAAACTTTTAACTTTTAACTCGTATGTCCGGTCACAACAAATGGTCGCAAATTAAAAACAAAAAAGCGGCAACCGACGCGAAGAGAAGCAAAATTTTCTCAAAATACGCGCGGCTTATTTCTCTTGAATCAAAAAGGGTCGGAGGGGATTTGAACTCCCCCACCCTTCGTTCCGTAATAGAAAAAGCGAAGAAAGAAAATATGCCGTCGGATAATATTGACCGTGCGGTAAAAAAAGGAAAAGGGGGAGAGGGCGGAGAAATGGAAACTATTATTTATGAAGGATACGGTCCCGGCGGATGCGGAATGATTATTGAAGCGCTGACCGACAACAGAAACAAGGCCGCCGCCGAAATAAAGCATCTTTTCACAAAAAACGGTTTTGTTCTCGGCACGCCGGGATCGGCAAGCTGGAATTTTGAAAAAACCGGCGAAGGATATGTTCCCAAAATGACCACCCCCCTTTCAGATGAAGACCTTGAAAAACTGGAAAGGCTTGCGGATGAATTGGAAGATAACGACGAGGTGCAGAATGTTTTTACCAGTGCGGAATAGCAAAGTTCATCAAGTTATAAAGTTTATCAAGTTCATCAAGTCCGCCGCCAGTCGTCGTGCTTGATAAACTTGATAAACTTGATAAACTTTTAACTTTTATGCGCGTATTAGGCATTGACCCCGGATACGAGCGATTGGGTATCGCTATTGTGGAAAAAAGGGAAAACAAAGATTTTCTCGTCTATTCGGAATGTTTCCAAACAATGAAAGAAATGCCTTTTCATGAACGTCTTTTACAACTGGGGGAAAAAGTCGGAGATATAATAAACGCCTATCAACCGACCGTGCTCGCAATTGAAACGCTTATGTTTAATACCAACCAAAAAACCGCGATGAATGTCGCGGAAGCGCGCGGTGTGATTCTTTTCCAAGCGATAAAAAACCGTCTTGAAATTTTTGAATTTACCCCCCTGCAAATAAAAATCGCCATTACGGGATACGGAAGAAGCGATAAAAACCAAATCACGGAAATGGTAAAACGTCTCATAAAAATGCCCTTCGCCGCGGACTTCGGCGCGGAAAAGAAAAAGAAACCGATAAAAGATGATGAGTACGATGCGATCGCTTGCGCCCTTACTTGTGTCGCTTCGTATAATACCATAAAAATGCGGTGATTTTCTTTTGTTTTAAAAACATAAAATAAACCAATGTTTAAGCCTTATTTATTTGTTTTATAAGATATTCACAGGGGGTATTGCATTAATGTTTGTTTTTTGATACAAATATAGCCATGCTTTCTTATGGGGTTAAAAACGCCCCGTGAAAGTGTGATTATTTTTAATAATTTTTATTAAAGTATTTTATGACAAAATCTCACGATTATGCTTTTGTGGCGGCCGGAGAAAACGAGGAATCGGAGGAAACGGTTCCGCTTGATCCGAACCTTTTTTCAGACGACGACGATGCGGATGACGATTCGTTGCTTGATGACGAAGACGAAGGGGAAGACGATGATGAAGAAGACGATATTCTCAGCGATGAATATTAATTTTTATTTTTTGAAACAAAAAAACACGCGGTTTTAACACCGCGTGTTTTTTAAATCACATGACTTTTGAACGGTTTTGTGATATTTTATATCAATGAATGCTAAAAAAATAATTGATAAATTAACCGGAAGAAAAAAAGAAAAAAACATTATAAAAAATGTGTTTTTTGTGCTTTTTTCTCTTTTTTTGATTTTTTTCGGCATATCTCTTTTCTGGCTCGCCACCATACAAATGCCGGACCTGAATTCTCTTGAGACGGTAAGAATGGATGAATCCACAAAAATATTTGATAGAACGGGAAAGGTTCTTCTCTATGATGTCCATGGAAATGTAAAAAGAACCATCATTCCTTTGGATCAGGTTTCCAATAACGCCATCCGCGCCACTGTCGCCATAGAAGATTCGCGATTTTATCAGCATTTCGGAATTGATCTGCGCGCCATCATAAGGATGATTTTTGTGAATGTAAGCGATCGCGGATTCAGCCAAGGCGGATCAACCATAACGCAACAGGTGGTAAAAAACGCTTTTTTGAGTCCGGAGAAAACCATAACGCGAAAAATCAAAGAATGGATAATGGCGATAAAAATGGAGCGCGTGCTTTCAAAAGACAAAATACTTGAACTTTATTTCAATGAAGTTCCTTACGGCGGAAACCTGTACGGCATAGAAGTGGCGTCGCGAGCTTTTTTCGGAAAACACGCTTCCGAATTAACGCTTGCCGAGTCCGCTTATCTCGCCGCGCTCACCCCCGCGCCGACATATTATTCCCCGTACGGAAACAACAAGGAAAAATTGCTTGAAAGAAAAAATTTGGTTTTAAACAGGATGCTTGAGCTTAATGTCATAACCGAGGAGGAATATCGGGCGGCGCAAAAAGAAAGCGTGAAATTTCAACCGCAAGAAGAACAAGGCATAGAAGCTCCGCATTTTGTTATTATGGTGAAGCAGTATCTGGAGGAAAAATACGGGAAAGATGTTGTGGAAAACGGCGGATTACGGGTAACGACCACGCTTGATGCGGGATTGCAGTCAAAAATGGAAGAGATTGTGAAAAAGTATGGTGAAGAAAACGCGGCAAATTACAACGCCGACAACGCCGCGGCGGTGGGAATAGATCCGAAAACGGGACAGGTTTTGATAATGGCGGGTTCTCGTGATTATTTCAATGACGACATTGGGGGTAATTTCAATGTCGCGCTCTCACCACACAGACAGCCCGGATCATCTTTTAAACCCTTTGTGTACGCAACAGCATTTATGAAGGGATACACCCCCGATACGGTGGTGTTTGATGTTCCGACTGAATTCAATACGCGGTGCAATGCAAGCGGATTTCCTTCCTCCCCCAATACTCCGGCGGAAGAATGTTACATGCCGGAAAACTACGACAACAAATACCGCGGGCCTATTTCGTTCCGCGATGCCCTCGCCCAATCCGTAAACGTTCCCGCCGTGAAAGTGTTTTATCTTGCCGGTATACAAAATTCAATTGAAACGGCGAAAAAAATGGGTATTACCACCCTTAAAAACGCCAAACAATACGGCTTGACGCTTGTGCTTGGTTCCGGCGAAGTTTCTCTGTACGAAATGACCGGAGCATATGGAGTTTTCGCCAACGAAGGGTTGAGAAATGATAATACTTTTATTTTAAAAATAGAAGACGGACAAGGAAAAATTACGGAAGAATACAAGGAACGGGAAAAAGACGTATTACCGAAAGATATTTCTCTTAAAATAACGGACATTCTCGCCGATAATGTTGCCCGCGCTCCGCTCTATGACACAAACTCCCCACTATATTTCCCTGACAGGCAAGTGGCGGTAAAAACAGGAACAACAAACGATTACCGTGATGCGTGGATTATCGGTTATACGCCATCGTTTGTTTTGGGAATATGGGCGGGAAACAACGACAGCACTCCCATGGAGAAAAAAATATCCGGTTTTATTGTTGCCCCCATGTGGCATGACATTATGGCGGAAGCATTGCAAAAGCTT
>JBAYGK010000136.1:0-4400 GCA_041666665.1 Minisyncoccota bacterium | reverse complement strand
TGGTCTCTCAAGTTAAAATAAAAAAATGGGAAAATAATCTTTGTGCGCATTCCGCGCACGCAAGCGCCGCCAAATTGCGGCGCTTTTTTTGACTGCAAAAAACATTCGCGGTTCATGCTCTCCGAGTGGTTGACAAAAAAACTGTAGTGTATATACTACACTAAGTAGTGAAGCGAAGTCGCATAAATATCGTACATTGAAAGATTTTATATATTGGAACGCAGACCGCCGAGATTCTTTGCGGAAAGAGAGGATAAGAACATGAAAAAAAATGAACCGATTATCAGGTCTTTGCTTGATTTGGACTATTACAAACTCACCATGCTTCGGTTTATTTTCAGATACTACCGCGGCACTCCGGTGAAATTTTCTTTCACCAACCGCACGAAGAGCGTGCGAATTGCGGACTTTGTGAACGAAAACGAATTGCGCGCCGAACTTCGGCACGTTGAAACCCTCCGATTTACGAAAGACGAACTTGATTACCTTGCCGCCGATCCGCATTTTAACGATTCCGAATTTCTTGAATTTCTCACCGAACTTCGCTTGCCTCCGCTTCATATTGAAAAAACGGACGGAACATATCGAATTTTGGCGCAAGGCGCGTGGGAGAAGGTTACGCTCTGGGAAACAATCGTTCTCTCCGTCATAAACGAGCTCTATTTCCGGTCATTATTGAAAGGGCTTGCACAAAAAGAGGTTCGCGCGGTGTATGCGGAAGGAGATCGGCGGCTTGCCAAAAAGATTGCCTTGCTCAGAGAAAATCCGCTTGTTACATTCTCCGAATTCGGCACGAGAAGGCGGTGGGCTCGGTTTTGGCAAAAGCACGTGGTCATCCGGATGAAAAAAGAAGTTCAGGGAAATCTCGCGGGGACTTCAAATGTTCATCTCGCCATGGAACTTGGGCTTGTTCCCATCGGTACGATGGCGCACGAATTATTCATGGCGCTTTTCGGAATTCGCTACGATGCGAATGATCCCGAATGCGTTGCTCGTTCGCACTCAGAAGTTCTTGATAAATGGCATGAGTTGTACGGCGACGAGCTTTCCGTGGCTCTCACGGACACGTACGGAACGGATTTCTTTTTGAGAACGCTTACCGATAAGCAAGCGCGGGAATTGAAAGGTTTTCGGCAAGACTCCGGAAGTCCTTATGAATGCGGAGACAAAATACTCGCAAATCTCGCGGCTCGCGGCGTGGATCCGGCGACCAAAGGGCTTGTTCCAAGCGACGGGCTCACGGTGGAAAAAGAAATCGCCCTTGAAAAGTATTTCAGGAACCATTTTAAAACCACTTCTTTCGGATACGGAACCGACGGAACCAACGATCTCGGTTACAAAGCGCTGTCGCTGGTAATGAAATTGGTTGAAGCGAACGGCAATCCGACCGTCAAACTTTCCGACAATCTTGCGAAATCGCTCGGTCCGCCGGAACTCGTTGAATGGGTGAAGAAAGCGTGCGGATACACCAATACAAAAAGCGAAGAACTCGTCTATTGATCTTTTTATGACTTTTGTTCGTTGAATTTTTTAGCGATATAATAAAACCCTCGGGGTAAACCATTATGATCAAAAACACGCAAGCATTGGAGCAATATCTTATTGAAAAAGCGCGCGAATACGGCGCGGGGTGCGAAAAAGTGTTCGTGGCTGTTTCCGGCGGGATTGATTCCGCGCTGGTCGCGGCCATTCTTGTTCGGGCGTTCGGTCATGAAAACGTAATCGGCCTGTATCGCGACATCAAAAGCAATCCGAAACACCTTGCGGACGCGATGCTTCTTGAACGCGCGCTCGGTTTTCGCCTTATTCGGCTTGATTTGAACGAAGAATACGACAGTATCATCGCAAAAACAAAAGCGGAATTTGACAGGCTCGGACTGGACTGGGCGGATGAAATGACGGAAGAGGCCGCAAAAACGGGAACGGCAAATTCATACGAAAGCCTCAAGTCCCGTTTTATGACGCCGATTGCCGGGTTTGTTTCAAAGATGATAGACAACGGGCGCGGAAGGATATTCGGCACCGGAAACGGCGAGGAAGACGGACTTCTTCGTTTCTTTGATAAATACGGGGATGGCGCCGTGGACAACAATCTTCTCGCCGGTCTTACGAAGGCGGAAGTTCGTTCGCTTGCCCGTCCTCTCGGAGTTCCGGAGCGCATCATTACTAAGATGCCGAGTGCCGATTTGCAGGGAAACGGCGACATTCACAACGACGAAGACGCCCTTTCCGGATTCGCAAAAGCGCGCGGATATGATATCCGCATTTCCTACGGATCCCCCGACGGATCGGAAGAAGGGAATGTCGCATGGGCAATGAAGGAGGACCTTAAAAACGGCATCATTACGGGCGCATGCCGCGATTATGGACGCGATTCGCTCGCGGATTCCTACGGAGAAGAAAAGGCGGATCTGATTCTTTTCTTGCGCGAAACCGAAAGAGCGACGCGGCATAAAGTCGGTTCGCCTGTCGGAACAAAGAGGGAAGAACTTCAGGCGGCCGGTCTGGTGGACTGAATTTTGATTTGCAACGAAGCATTCACGAAGTTTTATTCAACACGGGACGTCCACTGCGACGTCCCGTTTATTTTTTACCCATTTTTTCTCATCAAAAATGCGTTGCCGTTCGTTTTTGAGTTTCGCCGGAGGTATTGATATTAAGATAGAAATGTGCTATAATAAACACAGAACTTAAATTTTGCGGGGGAAATCCCGGAGGTTGAAAATGAACGAAAAAAACGCGGGGTTTCTTGGGTTTTTACTCAATATTCCTCATTTTTTATTTTTTTTAATGGCGGTCTTCGTCTGTTTGTCCGTTTTTACCGGCGGACAGTTTCCGCTTTGGATCATTGCGCTTTTCAGCGGTTAGATTGGAAATAAAATGCCTCGCGCAAAGCGGGGCATTTTTCTTTTATTTCACCACCACGACTCCAAACCTGCTTTGGTTAAGCGCATCGTAATAACCGTATTCGCCGGGGGTTTTAAAGGTAAACTCGTATGGTTTGTTTTTGGGAACGGGATTTGCCGAAGTGAAGTCCGGATATTCTCCGTTTTTGTCGCGGGCATTGCTTGTCGGCTGAAAATCTTCATCGCTTTTATTTTTGAAAATCACCGTGTCTCCCGCAAAAACGGAAAGAACCGACGGGCTGAATCCTTCATTCGTATAGATTATCTCTTTTGTTTGCGGAACTCTCTTCGTGGTTGTGGCGGAAACGGGAATATCGGCCGTCTTTTTGATAAGCGGGACGGGGAGAGTTTTGTTATCTATGTATTTTGGCCAGAGGAAAAAGAGGAGAACAATGATAAGAACAAGTATAAAGGTAACGATATAATGGATTTTTTTCATGGTGTTTTTTAGTTTAAGCCCCCCCCTCCGAGGGTAGCCCTTTTCCCGTCGCTTCGCTCCTCTTTAAGGGCTGCCCTCGGAGGGAAACAGAGTGCATGCGACGACTCGCCATTTTTCATATTGATCCTTCCAGAAAACTCCCTCAAATTTTGATTCCGCAATCAGTTTTTCAATTTTTTCTTTTTGCCATGAGTCAAACTCCATAAAAAGTTTTCCCTTCGGCGCAAGAAAGGCGGGCGCTTCATTCAGCATCTTTTTTACGAAAAAGAGACCGTCGTCGTCGGTAAAAAGCGCGAGATGCGGTTCGCTGTCCAAAACGGGACGGGCAACTTGATATTTTCGGTCGTGGGAAATATAGGGCGGATTTGCGAATATGAAGTCGTACCGCTTCGGCGGAATTTTTTTGAAAACATCGGTTTCAAAAACGCGCGCTCTTTCGGGCTCAATCTTGTTCAGGGAAAGATTTTTTTCTATCTGCAAAACGAGTTTCGGGTCTTTTTCTCCGAAATCAACGAGTGCTTCGGGGAAATGTTTCAAAAGGGCGATACCGATACAGCCGGATCCTGCGAACATGTCCAAAATGTTTGTTTTACCCAATGGAACGGACTGCATGGCTTTTTCCACCCAGAATTCGGTTTCTTGGCGGGGAATCATGGGGTGGAAGGAAAGGTCTATTTTTGTTCCGAGAAATTCCGAAAAACCGATGACGTAATCAACCGGCTCTCCCGATTCAATTCGCCGGAGGTCTTCAAAAAACTCGGGGCTTTTCTTTCCGCCGTGTTTTTCATGAAGAAGCCAAAGATCTTCTTTTGGATTGTTGGGGTTGGACATGACACTATAATAGCAAAAATATCCGTGGTGTGAAAATACAAATATACGTCCGCCAGCCGGCGGAGAGTAGATTAGTATATTAGTATTTTTATTTGTAATCGTGCTGAAGTGCCTGCACTTTTTCATACCTCATTTTGAACGCTTAAAACTCCCATAAATTCTCCCTCAACGGCAAGAATGATCTCTTTTGCCATTTTTTCAAAAAAGTACCGTATCGTCGAAAG
>JBAYGK010000135.1:0-4411 GCA_041666665.1 Minisyncoccota bacterium | reverse complement strand
TGATGCATATTCTTGGCGCGCTTGATACGCCCACCTCCGGCACGTATTTTCTTGACGGGCAAGATGTTTCCAAACTTTCCGACGATGAACTTGCCGACATCAGAAAAAACAAAATCGGCTTTGTTTTTCAAGCATTTAACTTGCTTCCGCGAACGACGGTGCTCCGAAATGTCATGTTGCCCCTCATGTATGACGAAGGAGTAAGCCGCGAAGATCGCGAATCGCGGGCAAAAGAAGCGCTTGTCGCCTCCGGACTTGACGAAGGACACTTCCGCCATCTTTCAAATCAGCTTTCGGGCGGACAAATACAGCGTGTCGCCATCGCCCGTTCTCTCGTCAACAATCCGGCGCTCATTCTCGCCGACGAACCGACCGGAAATCTTGATACCAAAACGGGAGATATCGTGCTCGGCACATTTCAACGACTGAATCAGGAACTGGGGCGCACCATCGTTCTTATCACCCACGAACACGATGTCGCGGAACACGCGGACAGGATAATACACATTAAAGACGGAATGATTGTGAGCGATTCAAAAGAACATGAAAAGAGGATTAAACATCAAAGAAAAAAGTAAAAAGCACGCCGATGTTCGTCGTTACTTTTTACTTTTTACTTTCCACTTTTTACTAAAAAACATGACCACCATAGACATTCTAGAAGAAACATACTTCTCTCTCACCGCGAACAAAGTTCGTACGGCTCTTACCATGCTCGGTATCGTTATTGGCATCGGTTCGGTAATCGCCATGGTTTCCATCGGGCAGGGCGCGCAGGTGTCCATAGAATCAAACATACAATCCATGGGTTCGGATCTCATTATCGTCCAACCCGGAGCGCCGAGAACGCAGGGCGCGGGAGTGCGCGAAGCGAGAGGTGGTGCGAAATCTCTTACGCAAGATGATGCGACAGCCATCGCAAAAGAAATATCGCTTGTAAAAGCAGTCGCCCCTGAAATTTCTTCGCGTGCGCAAGTGACGACGAAGGGGAAAAATACCAATACGACAGTTGACGGCGTAACGTCAAGCTATCCAAGCGTAAAAAACATACAAATTGATCAGGGCTCGTTCATTACCGATCAAAACACAAAAAGTTTTTCAAAGGTTGCCGTTTTGGGTCCGACGGTGCAAACCGATCTTTTCGGCGAAGGAGTCAGCGCTATGGGAAAAACCATCCGGATCAAAAATATTGAGTTCAAAGTGATCGGCATTACGAAAGTGAAAGGCGGTTCAGGATTCGGAAGCGAGGACGATATGATATTTATTCCCCTTACCACGGCAGGGCGATATTTTTCGGGAGATCAGTATGTTACCACAATAAATGTCCAAGCGATTGATTCGCAATCTATGACGGAAGCACAGCAAGAGGTAACCGATCTTCTGCTTACACGCCACCATATTTCCGATTCAACGCTGGCGGATTTTAATACCATGAATATGGCGGATCTCGTTTCCACCGTTTCAAGCGTAACGGGAACTTTCACCACGCTCTTGGCCGCCATTGCGGGAATTTCTCTTATCGTCGGCGGTATCGGGATTATGAACATGATGCTTACCACTGTAACGGAAAGAACGAAAGAAATCGGCTTGCGCAAATCGGTCGGGGCGAAGAAACGCGATATAAGCATGCAATTTCTCGCCGAAGCGGTCATGCTCACCTTTTTCGGCGGGGTGATAGGGGTCATGCTCGGCTGGCTCATTGCCTTTGGCATTTCGTATACGGGGCTTCTTCAAACAAGCATTTCGCTTTCTTCCGTTCTTTTGGCATTCGGCGTTTCGGCCGGTATCGGCATCGTCTTCGGCTATTATCCCGCAAGAAGAGCCGCAGCGCTGAATCCGATAGACGCGTTGCGGTACGAGTAAATCATAAAATTTCTAATTTCTAATAACTAATTTCTAAAGAACAACGACACTTGGACATTAGACATTTTATTGGAAATTAGAAATTGGATATTAGAAATTATTTACATAAATATATGAAAACATGCAGTAAAAAAAATATCGCCATTGTTGTAATTGTCGCCATCCTTCTCTGCGGTATCTCTTTCTACAGCGGAATAAAATACGCCGGAATCCAAAGAGTAAGTGAACGAACGCAATTCGCCGGACAATTCGGAATGGAACAAAATGGGGCGAGAATGGGTCTGAATGGGCAACGCACGGGAATGCGCGGAGGCGGAAGCGGTATGGTATCCGGAGAAATACTTTCAAAAGATGCCAAAAGCATTACCATCAAAGACCGAACCGGCGGCTCAAAAATCGTATTTTTGGGAGCGTCCACAGAAGTAATGAAATCATCGGTCGGCGCTTTGGATGATCTCACCGTCGGCACGAATGTCATCACAAACGGAACGCCGAATGCGGACGGAAGCATTACCGCGCTGACAGTACAGATCCGACCGGATGGTCAAGGTTTCGGATTTCCGGAGGGCGCGCCGACGGAGGTGCCGAAAGCGACAGGACAATAGAACAAAAGAACAAACGGAACAAAAAAGAAAAAACTCTCCGACCATTTCGGCCGGAGAGTTTGCTGTATATACAGCAAATACAACTTTATTTCATCGCTTCAAGCACCGCCAGTTTTTCGGCTTCCAGTACTTTTGCTTCTTCACGTTCTTTTACGGAACGTTCCAAATACGACTTCATTTGCAAGCGAAGAAAATCCGCAATGTGCGCATCGTCCGTAAAAAGTCCCAGAAGATATTCGGCTACCTCGTAATCCTCCTTGGAATAGATGTGAAAGTACGAGAGATCATCTTCTTTTCCGTTGTGGAATAACATATGTTCAACAAATTCGCGACGAACGGTTGCATATGTTTCCCCATCAAGAAATCTTACTGTGTGAAAAAGGTCTTTTGACATCCAAAACCATCCAAGCCCGGTTCTTCTAATATGTTTCGGCTGATTTTCAATAAGGAATTTAATTTGTTCAGAGAATAATTCAGCACTGAATGGCAATGTTTCATCATATAGATACTGCCGTATGTTTTCTCTGTACTCGCGGTACGACCTTCCCCAGTCTTCACGTACGTCATTTCCCTCATTGTTTACAAGACTCTTTCTCGCCTCAGTATCTGAAATGAATTTAAACATTTCCGGCGCACGAGAAGAAAGAAGCACCGCAAGAGGACCAAAATATTCCGTTTGTTTTTCTCCATCACAATCGGTGTCGTGTGCGGAATATTTGAAGAGAGAAAATAAACGCCGGCTCGCAACGAGATCCGTATCGCCCAAACTTTCAAGCACGTTTACAATATACCTGTTGTATATTGATTTCACTTTTTTTGAACGATAGTTATCATTTAATTTTGCAACCGTTTCAAGATTCAATTCTATAAGACGGTGCAAAAACTCTTTCAGTTTGTTGTTTTCGCCGATGGTGACGAGTATTTTTGAAACATCATCGTACGTCAGGTAATTTTTTTCTCGGCACTCAAACGGCACATGATTATCGGAAGGCGCGAGCAATATCGCTATCGCTCTGGCTTTATACGCATCACCCGCGTCGGAAGTCAAAAGATTATCCAAATCGCGGGAACCGCTGTACGAATCAAGCCACCGACTCCATACTTCGTTTTGTTGTTGATATTGGTCGGGCGTCAAACCGAAGATTTCGCACAAAAGCGCGCGCGCATTTTTAACGATTGCCTTTCTTTCTTTGTTTTTTCTGTTAAAAAACAACATGATATTTCTCCTTTCTGTTTTATTGGAGTTAAAGAAAAGACCGTTTTCGCTCTTAGTATTATTGTTGCAAATAACGACCTGAATCAACTGTATCATATTATTGACATAATGTCAACATACAAGGGTTGACAAACAGCTATATTTTTGCTATCATAAACAAACGACCATTTAGGTAAAAAGTCGCACATAATGGTGGGTATTTTTCGGGGTTTATCCCCGCGTTTAATTTTACATTGCTTTTATGATAAACGTCCCCTATTTTGAACAAGAAACGCCGTTTTCATGCGGTCCCGCGGCACTCAAGATGGTGTTGCATTTTTATGGCATGGAAAAAACAGAGGAAGAACTCATTGTACGCCTGCGAACGAATAAACACGTCGGAACCCTTCACAGCGACATGGTTCGCGTAGCTCGCGAGGAAGGCTTTTATGTTTTTGAAAACGAAGAATCTTCTATCGTGGAGATTGAAGGATTGCTCAAATTGCGCGTTCCGGTTATCGTTCATTTCACCGAGCCGAGCGAAAACGACCATCACTATGCCGTAGTGGTACGAGCGGACGATACGCACCTCGTCCTCAACGATCCGTGGAATGGAGAAAAGACCACTATGGAAATACATGATTTCATCAATCGATGGTCCAGCGAACACACCAGCGAAGATAATTGGCTGATTGCCATCTCCAAAGAACCATTTTCCCTCGGACGGCAATATTCGCCGATCGGCAAG
>JBAYGK010000134.1:0-4448 GCA_041666665.1 Minisyncoccota bacterium | reverse complement strand
TCGGTGTAGAGATAGGTTTTGCCCGCATTTTGCGCGGATTGCGTATACAGAAGCGTATCCGCCCACGGAGTAATGATGGCGCTGTCTTGTCCGTATTTCACAACGACGCCGGCAACATTTTGCGTCACGTTTCCTTTGGCTATTCCCTCTCCATTTGCAACAATGGAAGAAGCCAATACTATCGGAGTGTTCGCCTTGCCCGAAGAATCGTATTTTCTTTCTTGCGTATACGTAAATATCACCGCGCCCGCCATCGGCTGAAACGTATTGAAACGGGAAACCCAGTACAAATTCTGTCCCGGATTCATGGGCTTTTCGGAAATTTTTCTTCCTTCCCATTGTTCGCGATCCGAATAGTAATAATCGTCATTCCACTGTAACTTTTTTTCTCCCACGGCGAGGCGGGTAACGCTCACATAGGTTCGGTCGTAGAGCGGACGTTTTTCTCCTTCCTCTTCTCTGTATTTCGGATTGCCGAACGTAACGATATAATGACCGATTGCGTCCGGAAAATATTTGGCGAGATCTATTTGAAAATAATTATTGACCCAATACCGTTTGGGGAGAGAAATGGTATCCGTCTTCGCTTCGGCGCAGGCGGAAGATGACGGCGGGTCAAATCTATCCGGCTGATTGATAACGGTTTTGAGAAAATCTTCGGGCGACAATTTGCATATGTGCAGATTTACGTATTCAAGATTTTCCACGGCATACGTGAGTTTGGTTTTTCCGGGGGGCGTGACATTGTACGCTTTCTGCATGTTATAGAAACGCGTGTATTGCGATTCGGGGGCGGATGTCGTAAAGCCGGCGGCGATTTCCGCTTTTTGCGAAAATGAGTCTTCAAACTTCACCGTCAGAGAATAATTCGTTTCGGGAAGCAATCCATATCGGATTCTGGTTTCATATTCGCCGATACGGCAATGATAGCGCGGTGATGAGTGATCAATATAGATTGAATATTCCCATCCGCCGAACACCATGTATCCGGAAGTGATGAGCGATTTCGCATACTCTTCTTTTGCGACGGACTTGATCGGCGTATTTGAACACGCGATAAATTCGGTCAGACTCGCTTTCTTTTGTCCGTCGGCCGGAAGCGTTTTTGTGATAACGAGCGCAGGATAGGTCGTAATGTTTTTTGTGATTTTTTCCTCGTTTACTTTCAATCCGGAAGCATTGTATATTTCTTCAAAATCTATCGGAATCTTTTCCCCGCGAGAGAAAACCGCCCCGTCAAAATGCAGTACCAGCGCGTTTTTGTCTTCTCCTTTTTCGCATTCGCCGGAATCAAGATAGATGACATTGCCGTCGCCGTCCTCCAAACATTTTTCTCCGTACTCAATATTTTTGAGCCCCTTCGCGTTTATTTTTGAACGCCCTCGGTCAATCTCCTCGTAAAAAGTCACGATGAGTTCGCCTTCCGGGTCAAACATATCGGGACGCGCATCCGCCGAGCGTTTTGAAACGGCGGAAACGGATGAGATAATTTCGGGAACTTGTATTGAGGCGGAGCGAGTTTTGTTCAAAACGACATTTCCTTCAATCGGATATGCTTTCTTCACGGTGATTCGGTAATTTGATTTGAAATTCCATAAACGCGCGCGGCCGAGACGGTCTTCTTTCGGATACACGTTGATGACCGCCCGATTGATGAATTCTTCGCTTTTCTTTTCTTTTTTATTGTATGTTTTCGTTATGGCGTATTCGGCGACGAGCGGCACATCCGCGTTGTTTGCGCCGTTTATCACCGATATTTCGCGCATTGTTTTCTCAATGTCAACCGGCTGATTGAAAAAAAGAGAGATGGGACGGTTAAAAAGCGTTTGCCCTTCGCTCAAAGAAACATACCGAAGCGGACGCACGATAAAGCCGGACGTTCTTCCTCTGACGGGAAGACCGTCCATGGAAACGAGCCCCTCGCCGATTGAAACGGCGTATTTCGTGGAACGGCGCAGGCGTTCTTTCGGAATGAATTGAACATTGCGCGTGCTGATCCATTTCCATTTCCCTTCCGTTTCCGGCGCAATCGCAATGGGAAGCTCTTTTTTTTCAAGTTCGGAAAGGGCGGTCATCGGCACCATCGGACGATTAAAAATAATGGTGATGTTTGAATTTTCGTTGACCTCGCTTCCCTCGGACGGAAAAATCGCTTCTATCCTCGGATTCTCATCAACGAGAAAATCGTCGCTCAAATGAACCGTTTCCGTATCAAGATTGACCGTATAATATTTTCCGAGGGCGAGCGGTTTTGCCGGTTTCCACACGAGCTCCTTTTCTTCCGCCGTTTCGGTCCATGAGCCCAAGATGGCGGGGTCAAAAGCGATACTCTTCATAGCCTCTTCTTTTTTGATTCCCTCCGGAAGATTGATGATAATGGGCGCGTTCTCAGAAATCTTTTCACCGACGAGCGCATACGATTGGCCGTATTCCGCGCTCGGCAACATTCCGATTTTCCCGCTGAAATAAAGCGCGGCCGCAAAAACACAGACGAATACCGCAAATTCGGAAATGATGATCCACAAAGCATGGTGGCTGGACATGCCGTGATGCGGGGCGCGAAAATATTTCCACCGTGCCGGAAATTTTTCTTTGAGCCGATTTTTTGACGCAAGAAATTTTTCTTTCCATTCAAAGAGGCGGTTTCGTTTCAAAGGCGTTTCCTTCGCCGCTTCTCCCGTTGTCTTTATCGCAATATCTTTTTTTTCTATCATAAAACAAATGTTTGTATGCCATTATTTTATCATAGAATGGCATTTAATACGCGATAAAATCAGTGGATATTGTCACGCCGGAATATAGTAAAAAATTCGCAAAAAAACAGCACCGCAAGCCGTGTGCCGGTTTCAATATTCACGTTCACAAAAAATGTCTTGCCCAGGTATCTCCTCACACTCTAAAAATATCGCCATAAATCGTCGCCGGAACGGGGTTGTACCCCGTTACGAAACGTTTGAGATGTCGTACCAGTTTTGTAATAATTTGAAAAAAAGTGAGATATTCCAAATGTTTCGGTTCGGGGTACAACCCCGAACCGGCGACAGGGCGTGAGGAGATACTTGCCCAGCTATTGACTTTTATTACGTGTGATTATATAGTAACAACGGATTTTGCGTAACGGGAAACAGGAAAAATGATTGAAAGTAACGACGTTATAGAGTTTGAAATCGGGTATGAAGAACAAGCCATTCTGGAATCCGGCGGCGAAATCGTTATAAACACGATATTCGCAACAATCCTTAAAAATTTGGCATCCATTCAACTTCAAGTAACAAACAAAAGATCGGCAACCAGCCGCCGCAGATTTCTACCAAAAATAACGGCAGTAGTGGTAGATGCCACAAAAACACGAATAGTCCTTTCACAAAAACAACATTAAGGAGCGCCAATGACCAACACCGAGAAAAAAATACTGATATATCTGTTTCTCAAAAGTACGGAACCGGGAAGAGAATTCTACAGACCGGCTCTTCATGCATTGGCGGAGATATTGAACCATGTTTCACCGGAAGGCGACGAACATGAAAAGAAATTGGCGATAACAAAACTTTTGCACACCGGACATATCGGATTGGCAAACCTTGAAAACAAATATTATCTCACCCAAAGAGGCGAAGGAGAAGCGAGGCCTTTGATTTGGTCATTAACGAAACATTTGCCCGCGACAGAATAAACAAAACCCCGTACCGTTCATTTGAACAGTACGGGGTCCTTTTATTGTCGTCCGTTCGTCCTTTTTCCGTTTGAGATTGATAGAAAATTTGACTTTTGGATAATAGTATAGTATACTAGACAAGGATTTTTTGCCACCAACTGAAGGAGAATAATTATGGGATTTTCACTAGACTCAGAAAACTTGGGCATCGTGTCAATAGACATTATACAAAAATATTCTTGTAACGGATATGTGTATTTTGGAGAATTTTATACAAAAGAAGGCGCGCTAATAAAAAGCAGATTTGAATGGGATGAATCAAGAGCTTTACATCTGCTATCGTCTTTTTTCGTTCATGCCATACCGCACAATATCTCGCCGGAATTATTTTTTCAACAGCTGAAGTCTCGTTGGCAATCAAAAGAAGGATATTTGGTCATCTCCCGTTATAGAGAGGGGGAACTGATATCTTATGAATATGCAAGATTAGAGGATCTATAACCCAACAACCCCGCCAAAGCGGGGTTGTTTTTATTCGTCGTCGTTCGTCGTCCCTTATACTTATACTTGCCCCTTATACTTCGTCTAGTATCCCTGCAATTTGTCCGAACTGGGGTGCTGTCTGATTTTTTCGTGCGCTTTCGCTTCAATCTGTCTGATGCGTTCGCGAGTTACGCCGAATTCTTTTCCCACTTCTTCAAGCGTGTGGGTGATGCCGTCAATCAAACCGTGGCGCATTTCCAAAATTTTGCGCTCTTTCGGCGAGAGGTCTCCGAGAATGGCGATGACTTGG
>JBAYGK010000133.1:0-4548 GCA_041666665.1 Minisyncoccota bacterium | reverse complement strand
GGAACTCCCATCTGACCGGTAAGCTCAAGCATTTCTTTTCTCTTCTCAATATCCGTGCCGACGTTGAATTCCTCAAAAGGAACATTGTTGGCGGTGAAAAAATCTTTCGCCATTTTGCAGTACATGCATGTTGACGTGGTGTATATTTTTACTTTTTTCATATTCTTCGCATATTATCGCTTATAATATATGGAGTATACCATAAAAAGAACAATGTGCGAAAGATACTTGCATAATCGTAAAATATATGGCATTATACTTTCAGACGTTTTTTATGACAGGAGAGAACAAAATGAAAAGAAAGATAGACGCGCAAGCGTATCATGAAGCTGGACATGTTTTTATAGCGAGAAGCATGCTGGAAAAAATACCGATTACGGAAGTTTATTATGACGGAATGGAAGGATATACCAAACCCGCATGGACGGCGGGCGATATAAACTTTGAAAAGCTTTGCTTTTTCATTGCCGGAGAAATTGCCGAATACCGGTTCGCGGAAGATTTCTCGGAACGCAATTCGGGCGCAGACCGAAAAGATGCCGAAAATATACTTTTCCTCCTTGCCGATGACTATGCAACGCAACATGCCATCTGGCTCCATGCGATACGCACGGTTAATAAATTGATTGATAAGCCGGAAAACGCGGGAAAAATTGAGAAGATAGCGGCGGCTTTGATGAAAAAGGCATCACTCTCCGAAAGTGAAGTTGATGCTCTTATTGAGAATTAGGAGAGAAACAAAAGAAACCCCGTGCGATAAAACGTACGGGGTTCATTTTTACTATTTTTTAACTGAACGAGTGAAATGAAAGTCGCAACTTTCATTTCCGAGCGAAGGCAAAAAATATGAGACGTTTGGTGCTCTTATTTTTAACTGAATGAGTGAAATGGAAGTCGCAACTTTCATTTCCGAGCGAAGGCAAAAAATATGAGATGTTGGGTGCTCTTATCATTTTTTCGGCAAGAACCGATATCCTTTCGGAACAACGAGCGAATCGGGGTCTTTTCCGTCCCACGCTATTTTTTTATGAATTACCATGTCGGTAATCACCCACTGAAAAAGATGTTCCACGCTTTTTACTCTTTCTTGCAATATCTCCGGCGTGTCGGTCAGATAGATTGGAACCGGATATTCAAAGAAAACCGGACCGCCGTCATATTCCTCCGTGACGAAATGCATGGATACTGCGGTATCTTTTATCAGTCCTTTTTGGAAAGCCCCAAGAACCGCCCGATGAACATGTATTCCGTACATTCCGCGACCGCCGAAAGCGAGCCGCGCCGGATGAATATTGAAAGTTGTTTTTGGGTCTTGACCTTCTATTTTTTTTAGCCAACCCGAGAGGGCGACCCACTCTGCGTCAATTGCAGGAATAATGATACTCTCTGAACACAGTATTTCGCTATAAGGAATAAAAGGGATGCCATTTCTTTCTGCAATTTTCCTCACACCGCCTTGCCAATGGGGAGAAACCGCTCCCACAATCTCCACATCAAGCATGCCATATTTCTGCGCTTCAACCAGCGCTTCAAACCCGCTTCCCCCGCCGTCTTTCGTGCCGGAAGCAAAAATAAGCAATCTCGGTTTTCTTTCTGTATTTTTCACTGAAACACCTCCTTCAAAGAACTCTGAATTTCTTTATAACATAACGCGACTAGTCCATCAAGTTTTTAAAGTTTATCAAGTTCATCAAGTTCGTACGACGAATTCGTTGCACTTTACAAACTTGATGAACTTTTAACTTTATAAACTCAAAAAATCGCCCGAAGGCGATTTTTTTGCGGTGCGAGTAGGGAGAATCGAACTCCCGCCCACTGCTTGGGAAGCAGCAGTTCTGCCACTAAACTATACTCGCGGTTTCAAATGAGGGAGAATCGAAATCCTTACAGGATCTGTACACCTTTTTGATATTTTGCTTCTCTCCTTACAGGAGCGGTACACTTTTTGGATATTTTATTTCGTACCTCATAAAATATCTCAAGAAAGTCTTGCGGAGTGGGCACCTTTCCACTCCTCACCTCGCAAAATATCTAAAGAAGGTCTTGCGGAACGGGTCCCTACCCATTCCTCACCCGCCCACTGCTTGGGAAGCAGCAGTTCTGCCACTAAACTATACTCGCGAAACAAAGTCCGTAAAGTCCAACGAAACAATGTCGCGGCTTTTGACTTTATGACTTTATAGACTATATACTACCTGAAAAAATTTAAAAATCCAGACCAGAAAGATGATTTCCTTGGAAGGCTTTCCGTGTTGGTCGCCGGTGGCTGATCAACCAGCAAAATAACTCCCTCCCCTTCTTTTCCCACCATGAATTTTTCGCGTATTTTGGATTCTTTCCCGCGCTCCGTTTTTAAGAAATTCACGCTTTGTTCAAGACCGGTTTTTCTTTCCTCAAGTTTGCGGAGCTCCGCCTTCGCCTCGTCCGCTTTTCTCTGCGCCCCTTCGCTCGTCTTGTAAAGCACCCACGTCTTGCTTAATAAAAACAAAAGAAAAAACGCCAAAAAAACGAGTACGGGAGTGGAGTACATAAATCGCCTCGCTTTATTTTTTTCTTTATAGTCCAGCATACGCGCAGTTAAAAGTTCATCAAGTTTTTCAAGTTATAAAGTAACGACATCGTTATTTCCGGACTTTATGAACTTGATGAACTTTATGGACTTTATAAACTGATAATGATAGTATATCTCATATGTCTTTCTTCGGCAAAAAAAATAAAAAAAGAGTGGAATTAATTTGGGGTGTCGTCAGCATACTGGTAGCTATCAGCATGGTGCTTTTGTACATGCCAATGTTTAACTAAGAACGATGCCACGCGAATCAAAAAGATCCGCAACCGGGTCTTTTTTAGAAAAAACTTGACAAAAATCTATTTACAATATATACTACATTTCAGGTAAAACGGTTTTTTAAACAAAAAGAGAGGAAAAGAGGATGAATTTAGTAAAGAAGATTAAAACGAATGTTAATACACCGATAAAAATTATTGCTGTAGTTGTGATAGCGATTTTAATTTTTATTTTTGGCAGTATGTATATTGATACGCCGGAAGTTATCGCTTGGTTTCATAAACCGGCGGAAATGCTGGACGTAATTATTATTGCCGTCGCAGTTAAAACGATTTTTTAGCAATACTTGTTGCAAGTCACATAAAAAGTCGGTCAATTTATTTGACCGACTTTATTTTTTGTCATCATTCGTCGTACTTTATAAACTTGATGAACTTTATAACTTGATAAACTCATTACTGTTTCATCATTTTCAGGAAAACCTCATGCGGAATATTAACCCTCCCTCTTGCTTTCATCTTCTTCTTCCCTCTTTTCTGCTTTTCCAAGAGTTTCATTTTGCGGGTGATGTCGCCGCCGTACAAGTACCCCGTCACGTCTTTTCGGAGTGCGGAAAGCGTTCTTGAGGAGATTATTCTTCCCAATGCTTGCGACTGTATTTTTACGACAAACAATTGTCTCGGCAAAATACCGTACAATTTTTCCACGGCGTCTTCCGCTTCTTGCTGAATTCGTTTTCTTGATACGACGCGAGTGAAAGCAACTACCGGTTCTTCGGCCACCAAAATGTCCAAGCGCGCGACATCGGCGGGGCGCATTCCCGTAATTTTATAGGAAAGCGAAGCATACCCCGAACTCGCGCTTTTCAGTTTATCAAAAAATCCGCGCATGAGTTCGCGCAACGGCATATCCACCTCTATGGCATTGCGGTTCTCTCCAAAAAGTTCCGATGCTCCGACTTCCCCTTCGTGTTCATAGAGGAGCGTCATGATGTTGCCCATGTATTCGGGGGGCGTGATAATCTTCGCTTTTACCCACGGCTCGGCGACCGATTTGTATGAACCATAATCGGGGAAAAGCGCGGGCGAGTATATCATTTTTTTCTCGCCGTTCTGATATTCCACTTCATAGGTAATGGACGGCGTGGCGATAATCATGTCCAGATCAAATTCGCGATGCAGACGTTCGGTAATAATTTCCAAATGGAGCATCCCGAGAAACCCGCAACGAAAACCGCGGCCGAGAGAGCCGGAGGTTTCTTCTTCATACGAAAGCGAAGCATCGGTAAGCCGAAGTCGTCCGAGCGCTTGTTTCAATAAATTGAAATCGTCCTGTCCTTCAGGATACACTGATGCCCACACAACCGGCGCGGGATTCATGTATCCGGGGAGTGCGGGACTCGGGCGTTTGGAAGAAGTTACCGTATCTCCGACGGAAGCGATGCCCGGCTGTTTGATGCCCGTAACAATGTAGCCAATTTCTCCCGCCTTGAGAGAATCTTGGGGAATTTGATCCGGATGAAAAATACCGACTTCAAGGGCGATAAATTTTTCATTAGCGGCGCTAAAAAGAAGCGTATCATTTTTTTTCACTTCTCCATTGAACATGCGGACATACACAATGACCCCGCGATGCGTGGAATACTGAAAATCAAAAACGAGAGCCTGAGGCGATTCTTCCCCTTCCATGCTTTTGGAGATGGAATTTTGTTGCTCTGTGTCAATTTCCACCCCACCCCAACCCTCCCCTCTGAAGAGTGG
>JBAYGK010000132.1:0-4581 GCA_041666665.1 Minisyncoccota bacterium | reverse complement strand
TTATGACGGGTATGACGGTGTATTTTGCGCTAACCTCACGCTTCAATTTACTGCCGACGGCAGTACGTGGACAAACAGCGGGTGGACGGTTTCCCCGACATATCCCTATAATTCTTCCGCCCAGGGTGTAACCTATACTTTCACGGGGACCGCAATTTCAAAGAGAGGAGTGCGCGTTTCCGGACAAGTGGGGTCAGTGGGAATAGGCAGCTGGTTTGAGAATATGCGAGAGGTGCAGGTGTTCTGATACGGCGGATGAATCATTCAAATTATTTCTTCTTGAAGATTGAAAAATAAAACGAAAGCCGATACTAAAAAATGAAAAAGGAAAAAGTAAAAATTTTAGAAAAAAGAAGGGGGTTTGTTATGGTGGAAATGCTGGTTGCCGTTTCCCTCATTCTTCTGGTTCTTCCGAACGCCGTTTCCGTGGCGATAAGAGCCATAACCGTAAGTTCATATCAGAAAAACCAGATGATCGCGACCTATCTCGCCGAGGAAGGGCAGGAACTCGTGCGCGGAATAAGAGACAGCAATGTTCTTAGAAGACTCAAAGGAGATACTGTTGATTGGAACAGTGGTTTTATTAGCGGTGTTGTCTGTTCTCCCACCGCCTGCAAGATAGATGTATTGGCAGGCACATTGACTGCCGGTGGTGGCAATTTGGAAATTTTGAGTAGTCCGCCTGATATATCATATCGTTTGTACACCGATAAGAACGGATTTTACGTTAAAGACAGTTCTGGAACGAATTCGCCCTACACCCCCACCATATTTTATCGCGGGGTATACGTAACGTCGGCCGGCGGATCGCATTCGGGCGATCAGGTACTGGTTCGTTCCGTGGTTGTTTGGGATACGATTTTCGGCAGAAGGAAGGTTGCGTCCTCGGGATTTCTCACTTTTTGGCTTCAGTAAAACGATATTTCATAATCGCTTATGTCCATCACATTTCATCATTGCAAAAGAAGAGAAAAGGCGAAAGCATCGCCGCGCGGATTTTTAATGATGTATGCCGTGTTGTTTATTACCGTTGTTCTCACCATCTCCATGGGGATACTCACCGTTGCCCTTCGGCAATTTTCCGTGTCCGGCATCAGCAAGGAATCGCCCCGCGCGCTTTATGCCGCCGATGCGGGGTTGGAATGCGCTTTTTACGCCGAAGCGTTCAGCCGGTATTTTTCCACGACCTCGCCTATGAACGATCAGACGTATGCGGGACTTTGCGATACGAATAACATTCGCGTTCGTATTGCAAATCCAAACCCCACTCCGCCCGCCACTCTCACATGGGACGTGATAGAGGTAAGGTTCGGTTTGGAAACGGATCTCGTGTGTGCCAAGGTGTCAATTAAAAAAAATGTTGATGCAACGGGGCATATTACTCTCACCACCATTGATTCCCGCGGGTACAACACCGAATGCCCGGGGACGACGCCGAAACGGCTTCCTCTCGTTGAAAGAGGACTCACCGCGACGTATTAAAATTATGCAAAAAAAAGGCGCCGCGAACGGCGCCTTTTTGGGGTGATTTTTACCCGATTACTGCAATGGTAATCACTTTTTCAACAAATCCAAAATATGATTTATCACAGCGGGAGCAATCAAATAGACGATAAAAGCGGTCGTAACAAGGAGCAATATCGTTGATCCGATGTGCAAAAACCAGGCAATCCCGAGGAAGATAACAAGAACCGCTCCGCCCGCAAACTTAAGATATTTCACGCGCTTGCTCGGCGGAACTTCTCCCCGTAATTCTTCCGGTGGCGGCAACATGCTGTAAACCAGTCCGGAAACAATAATTATGAATGCATAGGTAAGGGATACTATTATCCAAGAAAATTCGCATCTGTTCGCCAAAGGGAGAATGAGCGGCGTAAAAAGTATCGCCGATGCCGCACCTATCGCATAACCGGCAGTTTTATCGTTATCAAAAACCGCGCCTAAAAATTTCAAAATCTTGCCCATGGTAACCTCCTTCGGTAATAAACAAGTCCTATCTTTTTCATATCACAAAAACATAAAGGGCGCAAGCTTTACCTTATTGACATTCAAACTTGAATATGGTATAAGGTAACCAGCTGTAAAATATTCGGAAACGCCGTTCAATCAGTTGAAAGGATGTTCCGAAAAACAATTCAAAAGAGGTGCGTTCGCGCCTGTTTTGCGTGTACTTTGACAAAGTATGATCCTGAAATAAAAGGAGGAAAAATGAATAGAACTTCATGTTATATTCTTAAACGCGAACATCTCGCGCCATGGGTTGAAAAAATCATGGGAGAGGAAGATGTCCTCGCGCCCGTTTTGACGGGCGAAGGAAAGTTTGCGTTTGAATATCTGAAAAATGCAAAAGACATTCGTCTGGATTATCCGACAACCATGCTTCCGCCGACACAAAAGGTATTTATGCCCGCCGGCGAAACGGTCGTTACTTGGAAAAAAATTGACGGACGTACGGTGTTTGAACCGGCGCCGGCTCCAAAACGCCTTAATGTTTTCGGTATTCATCCGTACGACATTCACGCCCTTAAAGTATGGGACGATGTGATGGGTAAAGGAAGAGGAAAACTTGCGGATCCCGATTATGTCGCGAAACGCAAAAACACCGCCATCATCGGTTTGGATGTTCTTGCTCCGCCGCCGAATTCATTCTGTGAATCGCTCGGCACCCATATCGCGTTGGACGGTTATGATATTATGCTTACCGATTTGGGCGATAGCGGTTACTTTGTGGAAGTGGCGACCATGAAAGGTCTGGCTGTTTTCTTTCGCGCGTCTGATTGGGAATCAGCGACGAGGGAAGACTTCATTCTTCGCGCGAAACTGCGCGCCGAAGTTGCAAAAAAATATCCGAAAACTTTGCCGATTCCTTTGGAAGAAATAAAAGACTTTCTTGAAGAACGGATACAACATCCGTACTTTGACGAAGCCGGAAAATTCTGCGTAGGCTGTGCGAAGTGCACCATCGCGTGCCCGACCTGCACCTGCTGTAATTTGAAGGAAGAACCGGCGCTTGACGGAAAGAGCGGATCGCGCGTGCGCGAATGCGACTCCTGTCAGCTCAAATGTTTTACCAAAATGGCCGGCGGCGCGAATGCCCGCAAAACTCCGGGAGCAAGATTCCAGCACCGCGTATTTGATAAATTCGTTTATCATCACGGTATGCCGGCATCCTGCGTCGGTTGCGGACGATGCGTCGGCATATGTCCCGCGAATATCGCCGATCCCGTGAAAACGCTCACCTTATTGAAAGAGGAGGTTCCTCATGAGTAATTGCATAAATCAATTTCTCTACGTCCCAAGACCTGCGAAGATCCTTGAGATAGAGGAACTCACAGAGAAGGAAAAGAGATTCGTACTGAAATTTGATGACGGAGGAGAACTTGGCCGCGGAGAATTCGTGGCTGTGTACGCTCCGGGTATCGGCGAAGCGCCGATATCAATCTGTTCATCTCCCTTCAGCAAAGAAACCTTTGAGATTGCCGTACGCCGCATTGACCCGCCGGAAGGCCGGCACGATGAAGCATATGTGCAAACACTGATGAACGTTACGACATACATTCATTCAAAAAAAGTCGGCGACTATCTGGATATCCGCGGTCCGTTCGGACGCGAATTTCCGGTTCATGAACTGAAAGGCAAAAACATTGCCGTCATCGTCGGCGGTATCGGTCTTTTCCCGGGGGTTCGCCCTTTGAGAGAAATTGCCGAAACAAGGAAAGATTTCAAGCGAGTGTTCGTGCTTTTCGGTACGAGAACTCCGCAAGAAAGATATTTTCCGAAACTGCTTGACGAATGGAATGAATCCGAAATTTTTGAAGTTCGCGAAGCCTATGAAAGACTGGCGAACGGAGAAAAAGGCGGATTCGTTACCGGCGTTATAGATACCATAGAAGGTTGCAAACCGGAAGACACTGCGGTGTATATCGTAGGTCCGTCGGTCATGTTTAAACCCGTTATGGCATCGCTTGCAAAATACAACATTCCGGATAAAAACATTTATTTTTCTCTGGAACGCCAAATGCGCTGTTGTGTCGGTCGTTGCGGACATTGTCGTATAAACGATAGTTTGGTTTGCGTTGACGGACCCGTATTCAGCTTAAAAGAAATCAAAGAGAAACATCTTTGGGAGGCATTATAATGAGTAAGTTGGAAGAATATATAGCTCGCGCGTTGCGCGGGGATAAGCCGACGCTCGTTTATGCCGAGCTTGGCAGTTGTGACGGATGTTCCATGATTATCGTCAATTTGGATGCCGTATTGCTTGACCTCGTCAGTGTTTTTGACATCAAGCAAATGCGCATCGCGATGCGGGGCGTGTACGAAGGTCCTATTGATATTCTCATGCTGGAAGGCGCGGTTACGTGCGAAGAAGAAGCGGAAGAACTTCGCGAACTTCGCAAACGCGCCGATTACGTTGTTGCGGTGGGAGCATGCGCGGCGCTCGGAGGAATTCCGGGCATGGCGCCTTCGTTCGCGGTCAAAAATGCGCAAGACGGAAAATTCGGAAAACATGTGCAAGGTCAGGGGCCCATGGCTCCTCGTCCCGTGCATGAAATTATCCGCGTTGACGCCGTCATTCCG
>JBAYGK010000131.1:0-4586 GCA_041666665.1 Minisyncoccota bacterium | reverse complement strand
TGTCGGCGCCGTAGTGGTTGCCTCAACCATCATCGTTATGACTTTCGGGATTGAGGTAAGTTTAAGATCAACGGTTTCCGTGCTGTCAAGCGTTATGTTCAAATATTCGCTGTTTGTAATCGCAAAATGCGTGCCGATTCCGCTTGTTTCTCCCCTCATGCGGGACGGGTCGGGTGGCATGCGGAAATCGGCGGGAGAAGAGGGCGCAGGAGAAGTAAAAGCTTTTTTGGCATAAAAAATACCGGTGAAGGTGCCGGCAGAAAGAACCGCGAACGCAACCGTTACAAAGAAAATCTTGTGGTGAACCGGTAATTCCAAAAATCTTTTCTTCATGTTTTTTATTAAAATTTAGTGATAATTGATTCATCTCCATTATATCAAGTGGAAAAATTTCCCGCCATTTTTGGGCGGGGGATAAGTCAGATGAATAACACGCCGAGAACACACAGCGCAACAGTAACAAACAAAAAGGCCACACCGTGTGTTTTTTATCGCTCTCAAAATCAATGCCGACATTTCAGAGGTCTTCCGTAATGGCATCCGCTCCATCCGATGCGAAAACGTCAGAAAATTATCGTTCGTCAATAAATTTTCTCAGTTCTTCAAACGTGTCGGCGATGCCGATCAGATTTTTATGTTCTTCCCGATTAAAATAATTTCTGTCGTGAACCCCCCATGTAACGGCTACCGTCGGGACATTCGCACTGTCTGCTTCTCTCACATCTCCAAGCGTATCGGTGACAAAGATAACGCGCTTTCCGGAAGAACCGTATTTTTCTTCAATCATCTTGAATTTAACAACCTTGCTTTTTGATATTTCCGCCGTCCCTATAAAATCAAAAAGACGTGTTATTTCCGCGCGATCCAGAAGTGGCAAACAATTATGAGAAAAGGTGGAAGTGTTAAGCGCCAGGATGCCGCCTTCTTTATGAATATCCAAAAGAAGTTCTTTCGCTCCGGCGAACATCGGAGCTTTGGATTTCTTTTCCGCATACAGAATCCTGAATTTTTCCGCTTCTTCCTCTGTTTGCTCTTTTTTTGGCAATGGTATTTTCGCCACTTCTTCATGGAAATTTCCGCACAGTATTTCTCTTTGCATCTCCGCCGTGATGCCGGGATATTGATCGCTCACATATTGTTCAGTCACAGCGGTCGTGTCAAACAAAACGCCGTCCATGTCAAAAATTATAATTTTTCTTTCCATGTGGCGATAATAACACTTCGGGCCGAAAAAATACAGCGCGGAAGGGTGCCGTATTTTGATTGTCTGCGAATCGGCAACGGTAAATCCCGAGCTTTTTAGATTATTGCTTTCGGCGGAAAATAATACCATCCTTAACTAAGGTTTCCTCATAAGTCCGAGAAAATTTTGAGGTGCGATTTTGAGAAAAATCCGAGATATACCGAGGTACATTGAGGATTTTTATCAAAATCGCAACCGAAATTTTATGGACTTGGTGTGGAAGGATTAGTTAAGGATGGTATAAAATAATCGGATAAAAATGCCGAGCGCGGCAAATGCCATGGTTGCCGCAAAAATAAAAGCGTATGCGGGATTAAGCATCCACAGCACGCCGGCGATTACCGATGCGGGAACATAAATCAAACCGGTAACAAAATTATACAGCCCGATAGCGGTGGCGCGGCGGTCTTTTTCCATGTCGGCAATGAATGCTTTGCTTTGCGCTTCGTCTATGCTGTAAAACATGCCGAACAATACAAACAAAACGATTACCTGCCATTTTTCCGCCGCAAAAACAAAGCCCAAGGTCATTCCCATGTAAATTAAATACCCGAGCGCGATGATATATTTTCGTCCGATGACGTCCCCAAGCTTCCCTATCGGTATTGAAAAGAGAACAAACGAAGTGTTGAAAAGCGCGTAGAGAAGCACGACATCCTTGATGGAAAAGCCGAGTGCGTACGCCCGCAAAAGAAGAAACCCGAAACTGAAATACGCCAGCGAAAAAATACCGGCGGGAATAAGGAACATTTTGAATTTTGCGCTCACCGTTCCCCACGCTTTAAACATATTTTCTCTTTCATGCGGAATTCCGGGGCGATCTTTCATAAAGGAAAGAATCAAAACGGAAAGAGAAGCAGTAAGTATCGCTATGACAAAAATGAGGTGAAACGTGCTCATCTTGGTTCCGAAACGGAGAAGCAAAAAATACGCCGCCAAGGGGCCGAAAATCGCCCCCGCTTTGTCCATCGCCTTGTGCACGCCAAAAGAATATCCTCTCACGGATTCCTCCGCCGCATCGGCAAGCCACGCATCTCTCGGCGGTCCGCGAAAACTTTTCCCCAATCGTTCAATGATGCGGAATAGCGCCAACATTACGGCGGACGAACCGATGAGGAGCATGATTTTCGCCAGCGTGGAAAAACCATACCCGGCGAGAGCAAACGGTTTTCTTTTCCCCGATCGGTCGGACAGCCAGCCGGACACATAATCAAGCGAAGAAGCGGAGAAATCCGAAATGCCTTCTATCAAACCGAGGAGCGAAGCCGAAGCGCCGACAACGACCGTAAAAAAAAGCGAGAATACGGAAAAAATGGCCTCCGAACTCAAATCCGTCAAAAAACTGACAAACCCCAATCGCAAAATGTCCGGATGCACATCCAAAAATCTTTTTTTCATTACTTATAGTATATACCCTGCGCAAAAAATTCAAAAATTCACAACCCCCCGCAATCTATTGATTAGACCGCGCGTAGAAACACAGTTCCGGAAGAACCGTACGGGAAGGACCATCCTTCCTTAGCAGAATAACGAAAAACCTCCGGCGAACCGGAGGTTGTTTTTGAGTTGTCCTTTTTATTTTTTTTCCGCAAGAGTTGAGAGCATCCGCGCAAGAAGGAGTAAAAATGTCCATCCAAGAGCGATATACACCCCCAAAACAGATAAACGGGGAAGAAAAAAGACCGGAGAAAACAGAGCAAGAAGAATAAGAAAACGCCACGGTTCCGGAATGCCGTCATAATACCGGTTAATCAAAAGAATAAAATCCAACATTTTTCTTCTCCGAAAAAACAAACAAGACCCGATACGGAATATATCATATACTGACCAAGGTAGCAAATGTTTGTTCAGCGTGTTTGTTCAGCGTCAACCGAGTCTTAACTTACAGTCCGATTTATCGGGATCGGCTGTTCTGTTTTCATCATTTTCTCAAGTTGTTCTTGATGATTGCCGTAGTATCGCTAAATCGTTCCGCTTAAGGGGAGATGAGCCAGTTCGCCAAAGCTGAAAAATTTAATTTCTTGTCCCTCATCTCCCAATTTGATTTTTTGCGCTTCCTCGTCGTTGATTACCGTAAGATAGGTGGTTGAAATGCGCCCATTAGCGTATTCATGAGTTCCTACATAACAGAGTTTTTCCAAACCAATCCCCGCCTCTTCTTTGGCTTCGCGGCGAGCCGCTTCTTCTTCATTTTCACCGGCTTCAATAAATCCGCCGATAAGACCCCACGTGTTGGAACCGGGCAAATCTTTCCTGTCATCTCTTAAAAGCAAGAGAATCTTCTGGCTGTTAAGAATAAGCAAAGATGCGGTACGCGATATTTTTTGGTCTGACATAAAAATTTTTGGCGCATCGCGAACGATTAAATCATAACGCGCCTTTCGGAAATTAATCGTGGTTGGGCTTATTCTTCCACTTATCGCTTTGCGCTTCAATATCGCCGGGCAGGTAACTTTCGGCGCTGGAATTGCCGGTTTTGGGGCGAGAAATATACAAACGGCGATTGGCGGTATCAAAAAGGACATCCTCCGTATCGTTGGTTACGCTGTCGGAAGGAAGTTTTGGACCGGTAATGACAACGGGTTCAAATCCAAACATATTTACAACTTCGTTTTTTAACAGATTGACGGAATCAACATACCGGCTTTCAGATCGCGGAATTCTTTTATTGTATTCTCCGCCGACGATAACGACATCAACGGAACCGGAAATGCAGCTTTCTTTCAGCTCTTCCAATCGTGCGCGAAGATCCGCGACAAATTTTTCGTGCCACATCTCCCCCGGCAAAAAAATCGCCGGAAATTGATGGCTCAAGAATGAAATATTTTCATCTGTCCATTTATCTTTTCCCACGCCGACAACCCCCGTACACATAACATATCCGAGGGAAAATTTGTTTTCGTTGTTTAACGGAGAAACGGAATAAGACTCCTTGAAATCCACAACTTTGGCATCCTTATTTTTCCTGACCTTGGAAATCAAATCTTTATTCGCGGCGGCAAACTGAGCTGTCATTTCATCATCATATCCTTCCACGCAAGCGATAATCGGACGCTCGCCGTTTGCCAAGTGCTCTCCGCGAAGAGCGTTTATTTCTTTTTTTGAAGTAAGCGGTTCCATGCTTTACAGTATACAACGATTGCCGGAATACTGAAAATGGAAGAAATGTAACAGAATTTACCGAGTAAATGTCAGCGCGGAGAATCGGATGAATTGAGAAAAACCGGAGCATTGTGCTCCGGTTTTTTTAACGATTTGTTGCTTTGATTAAGATTGCTGTTTGCGTGCCGACCAACGGACGCCGCCGAACCATCCCAATGCCAGCAATACGGCCGCCGCTCCG
>JBAYGK010000130.1:0-4590 GCA_041666665.1 Minisyncoccota bacterium | reverse complement strand
TTGCTTGAAACATCCGTTAGGGTCAGTAAAAAAGAATCGGCGTTTTTCCAAACACATGAACAACGAAAACATTAATCTTGAAAAAGTTTTGATTACCGGCGCCGGAGGAATGGTCGGCTCGTACGTGGATTTCGGAATCAGAATGAATCGCCGGTCTCTGGATGTTACCGATTTTCACGAGGTCATGAGGGTTATAAAAGAACACCGGCCGGAAGCGATTATCCATCTCGCCGCCGAAACCGATGTTGACTTGTGCGAGAAAAATCCGCATCATGCCTATCTGGTAAACGGAGTCGGCACCTACAATATCGCAACCGCGGCAAAAGAAACGGGAGCGAAGCTGGTATATGTTTCCACCGCCGGAATTTTTGATGGAGAAAAAATGGGACCGTACGGCGAAGACGATTTACCCGATCCGCAAAATTTTTACGGCAGGTCAAAACACATGGGAGAACTCATTGTACGGGGAATGCTTAAAGACTATATCATCGCCCGCGTGTGCTGGATGTTCGGCGGAGGTCCCGAAAAAGACAAGAAATTTGTCGGAAAAATCATCCGCCAATTGGACAAGCCGGAGATAAAAGCGGTGAATGACGCTTACGGCTCGCCGACTTTCGGAAAAGACCTTGTCTCGGCGATTAAGCGGTTGCTTGCGGAAAACGCCGTCGGAACTTTTCATCTTTCAAACGAAGGTTCCTGCTCACGGTATGAACTGGCGAAATTCATTATTGAAACGATACAGCCGGGAGTAAAACTGACGCCGGTCGGCCTTGATTATTTCCCCGGCGCCTACCGCGTAAAAAACGAAGCGATGTCGTCAAAACGAAAACTGATGCGCCCGTGGAAAGACGCCTTGCGGGAATATTTGGAAACCGAGTGGAAAAATCCGCGCTAACTTTGAGTTGGACGTCCGTCCGTTTTTACCGCGCAGATCCTTCCTTTTCCGCGGTCAAACATTATTCAACGATGATGTCTTGAGAAATAACTCCTTTCTTCAGAGTAACGGCGGGTTTCGCATAGACTTCTTTGTAAGAAGCATCGGGCTGTTTTTCCATCACACTTATATCATAAGTCCCCGGCTGAGTAAGCAAATAAAATCTTCCCATTATATCGGCCGTCACTTTCTTTACAACGGGGATGGCAAGACCGGATATCTTGGCCGTGACAATGGCAAATGACAGCGGTTTCCCGTCTTTTGCAAACAGCCGCGTAATTTTGTGTTTTCGTTTCCATAAAACCTGAAAGACGATGATGACCGCATAAAAACCAAAAAAGGCGAAGTTGAACGCCGTCGGGGCAAAAACGATTGTCATTGCCGACACGGAAAAGCCGAAAAAGAACAATGCGTTGAAAACAAAAGCGCGGATTTTTTCTTTTCGCGAATACAAATTGAAAATGTGTTCCTTGTTTTTCGTGAATTCATTCCAGTCAAACTCAATCGGATCAAGGGGAATATTGTATCGGATAACTTTGTCTTCTTTTGTTTCAATAGGCGATCCGAAGTATAAGTTGTCATACATTTCATCTTTTTCCTTATCCGCCAAAAGTTCCGACGGAAATTTATAATGAGTTTTGTTGGCGACAATGTAATATGATCCCGGTTCAACAAGAAAACCGTAACGCCCGTCAAGGTCGGTAATGGCGGTCTTTTTTTTCTTTTTTCCTTCCGCGTCTTCCATTACCACATATGCCGGATCAATGGGCTGTTTTGTTACGGAATCATAAACCACTCCCCACGGTTGTGCTTTCTTTCTTCTGAAAAACCCGAGGATAAGACTGATGAACTTAAGAAGAAACAAATACAAATCGTAGAACGAACCGATATTTCCGACAAGAACAATCGTTTGCGATGCGCCGACCGCAATACCGATCGGGACGGCGGACGGCGAAATGTTTTCCGTCACAACGGTAATTTGTTTCGTTAATTCAGGGGAAAGACGGGCAACGAGCGGCGCCCTTTTTGGTTCAAGGTTGAAAGTTCCAAACACGCGGGCAAGCCGTTTGTTATCCCGATCAAAAACATCAATGATTACGGAATATTGACCATCAACGCCTCCCAAATCAATTGTCGTTTCTCTCCGAGCCTCTTTGTTTAACGCAAGAAAACCAAAAACGCTCTCGGCGTCTCCTTTTTTGAAATTTTTTATCTTCAAGTCTATTGATACCGTTCCGGCGGGAAGTTTTTTATCAAGAATGGACACTCTCAGATTTTTGTTGGAATCCGCCGAAACGACATCGCCGACGGGGGTGATCATTTTTCCCCACTCCCCCGCTTCAAAAAAATCAAAACTTTGAAATGACAACTCCAAAGGCGCCGAAATAATCGGCAAAGTGGATGTCCCGATTGACGGCACGGGTGTTTCCGGAATTGCTATCGGGGGTGTAATGGTCGGCGGAGAAATCACGTCCGTGCCCGGCGGAATCACCGGCGGAATTTCCGGTTCCGGCTCGGGTTCGGGTTCCACAATCGTAAAATGAGCTCCGGTTGTTCCATTCATAATATCTGTTCCCAATCCGTCATTCGCCAGAATTTTTCCCGATTGAAAAGACACGGAACCGGTCCCTGCATGCGTTCCATGCAGTGTTGCGCTGATAATCGGTCCGGTTAAGACATTGATGCCACCGGGAGTAACCCCTTCCAGACTGAGTGTTCCCTCGCTTTCCGAAATAACGGGTTCCATCACCCAAAAAGTGAGAAGCGAACCCGATTTTGAAATGGAATCCAGAGAAAAAATAGAGGGCGGAAACAAAAGGGTTAATGCGACGGCATTAAACTGGGATTCGCTCGTTGCCATTGCCCGCACCGTAAATCTTTCTCCGACTTCGTACGTTCCGCTCGCGGGACTGACGCCGAGCGTCGCCGCAAAAGAAAAATCGGGCGCGCAGACGAACCATAGCGACAAAAATATAAATTTCAGATATTTTTTCTCCATAATTTTTTACGGCAGAGGAAACCGATTGCCGCCAACGCCAAGAGCACGGCGAAAATCAAGCCCGTTTGTTTCCCTTGAAACAAACGGGAAGCAGACTGATTTGATGAGTCCGAAAAGATTGCTTCCGAAATTTTTTCATTGCCCGCTTTATCAACGGCTTTAACGAAAATTTTTGCGTCAAGCGATTGGTTTTTGAGAAGATGGGGACTTTCAGCCGGAGAAAAAGAACCGCTTTCGCCTTCGCGCACTTCATAGCGATCAATTCCCGAACCTTTATCTTGCGCCAAAAAAACGACAAAATATTTTCCTTCAAATACGTTCGGGTCATTCACTATAATCGGAACAAAATTTTCGGGCGGTTCGGTATCTTTTATCGGCGGAATAATTGAGGGGGTTACAAGGTTTTCTTCGGAAACGGAAAAAGAAAACGGGGATGTTTTCACTTCCGCCTTCGTGCCGAGGCCGTCGTTCTTCAGTATTCTCAATCCTTCTCCTCGTATAATGCCGTCCCCTTTCTGTTTCGCGCGAAAAACAACGGAAACTAAAATTCCTTTCGTTCCCAAAAAACCTCCGGGCGTAATGCCGGAAAAAATAATCTCCCCCGATTTTCCTCCCTTGCCGTCCGTCAAACTGCTCGGTTTTTCAATCCAAAAATTAATCAGCGAATCGCCGCTTCTTATTTCTTTTTCTTCCAGTAAATCAACCGGAAACGATATTTTTCCTTCAAAAGCATTGAGCGTTTCGCCCTCCGTATCCAAAAAAACCGATATCAAAAATTCTTCGTTTTGAGCAAATGAAGATTTTTCCGAAACAAAAGAAACCTGCGCGCCGAAGACGGAAGGCGCGAAGAAGAGCAGAAGTAAAAGGATAATGATTTTTTTAGACAGATTCATATGAAAAAAATTAATTTCAAATTCCCAATATCCAATTTCCAATAAAAATCAAAATTTCAAATGCTAAAATCGGTTTTTGCAAATTTGGATTTTGACATTAGACATTTCATTGGAAATTGGCAATTGGATATTGGGAATTTTATGTTTGATTACCCCGTCCAATAATACGCCATGATGCTGAAGTCTATGAGATCTATTTTTCCACTGGCATTCAACCTTTCCTCTTCAAGCAATTCAAAAGCTCCACTCAAAGGTTTCTTGAACCAATAAGTCGCGATTGAAAAATCAACAAGATCAACACGACAATCATCGTTGAGGTCTCCTTTTGTCGGACAGTCTTCCGGTTCTTCTTCAACCGTCGTTGTGCCGACTTTAAAGGTAACCGTTTTGCTGAACGGACTTGTTTCTCCGGCAAACACCGCTTTTGATACGGTTGTGTAGTCGCCGTATTCAAGAACCGAACTGTCAAAATTGAAGAGATACGCGCCCTCGCCGTCAGATGGCCCGTTCATGAAGATGTTTGCGCCTGAATCAATATTGACGGTTACCGAAGCATTGGGCATTGTTTGACCGGAAATGGCAATGGTATCGCCCTTTTTTACAATGCTTTTGTCAACCGCGATAGTCGGGGGAAGAAAAATGCCATTGATTCTCGTCGTTGCGCCGGCGGTTACCGAAACGGGAAACGTAAGCGTGCCGGAAAGAATACCGTTCTTATCTTCGGCATAGGAAGAAAACGTATAATTCCCCGCCGACAATCCGCT
>JBAYGK010000129.1:0-4639 GCA_041666665.1 Minisyncoccota bacterium | reverse complement strand
GCGAGGGCGATTTTTCCTTTTTGCTCGGACGAAAATATTTTCTTCATGGGTTTTGGTTTTTGTCAAAAACTTTTGGCGGTTACCCACTAAGTATACCTGTACAGTTTTGCCAGTCCATTATAGTATATTAACAAATTCATCGCTTCAATATGTTCGTGATTTTATTATGGAAAGAGCTAAAATTTTGGCAGTTGTGAGTTTGCCACAAATTGCCTTTATGCATTATGGAGCAGGGGTGAAATCGTCTCTCGTTTTTGTTCGTAAAAAAGGAGAAAAAGAAAAAATGGGAAAGTACAAAATATTTATGGCAATAACAGAGCGAGTCGGGTATGACGCCACCGGAAGAAAAGATAAAAATGACTTGCCTGAAATTTATAATGAGTATAAAAAATTCCATTATGAAAAATAATCTCGGTGAATTACAAGTATTTTCAATTACCAACGAAGACGCCATGGAAAAAAAGCGTATTGATGTTGAATATTACCAACCATTTTTTGAGGAAGTCGTTCTAAAAGTTTCTGGCTCCAAATTTGGTTTACAAAAATTAGAAGATGTAACACTTTTGATAAGCAACGGAAGAACACCATCAAAAGAGTTATATGACGAAGATAATGATCAAGTTGGTTCCGTCCCAATAATAAAAGCGGGTACCGCCTCCGGTCGTTTTGTTGATTTAGAAAGATTGGAATACGCAAAAGCTGATTTTATAAGCGGAAAGAAAGCAGAAAAAAATGATATTTTTGTTCTTTCTGCTGCACATCAAGCAAGTTATGTTGGTAAAAACGTAAGCATTCTTGATGTTGAGCCACCACCAAATACTGTATTTGTCGGTGAGTTGATTTGTGTTCGTGCTAACCCGGAAAAGATTTTACCCGAGTATCTTTTTGGTTTTCTTTCAAGCCGGGTAGGATATTTGTTATTAAATAGAGAAAAACGTGGACAAACATCACATATTTATCCCGAAGATGTAAAAAATATCATCTTGCCGGTTCCATCGCTTAAGGGGCAGAAAAATATCGTTGTCACTCTCAACAAGGCGTATGAAGAAAAACGAAAAAAAGAATCAGAAATAAAAACAATTCTTGTGTCAATCGATAATTTTGTACTTGATGAATTAGGAATTAAGGTAGAGGGAAAATAAATCAGTTAGCAAAAAACTATAAACTTAAAAAAGAAATTTAACCACTATACTTTGAAGTGCACGGTGATTAATTTTTTTGTCGTTGTTTTTACGGGATCCTTTTTAAAAGGGTATTCTATTGTCCGGTTTTTTGTTGTGTACAACTTGCGCTTGACTTGATACCCCTAGGGGGTATATAATGGATGGTATGAAAACGGATAAGCAAAAATTGATTCGGCGGCTCCGGATAATTGAGGGGCAAATTCGCGGATTGCAGGAAATGCTGGAAGAAGGCGCTTACTGTATAGACGTCATCACTCAAACGTCGGCGGTAAAGTCGGCGCTTTCCGGCGTGGAGGACGCGCTTATGGAAGGACATCTTGGGTCGTGTTTGATTCATAAAATCCAGAATGGAAAGGCGAAGGAAGCGACAAATGAAATATTGAAGGTATATAGACTTAAAAGAAAATAATCTGTTAAAAAATTTCTAATTTCTAATTTCTAATTTCTAATGAACGACGACGGTTTTTGACATTCTAACATTAGACATTTTATTAGAAATAAAAGCAGTTTCACTCTTATATTTTCTGCGCTCGTTCGGAAATGAAAATTAATACTTTCATTTCACTCACTCGCTTGAAAATTGGAAATTAGTAATTAGAAATTTTTTAAAAAAATTATGTCCCCAGACAAAATAATTGTCATTGTAATAGGATTTTTCGCCATCGCGTTCATTTATTGGTTTTTTCTTATGAAAAAAAGCAAGGCGGTTTCGGTTTCCGGCGGTTCCGTTGATATTGTCGTTCTCGGCGGATACTCTCCGGAGGTCATTACCGTTCCGTTCGGGAAAAAGACAACACTTAATTTTCTTCGGAAAGATCCGTCAAGCTGTCTTGAAGAGGTGGTGCTCGGTGATTTTCACATTCGCAAAACGCTTCCGCTCAACGAAAAAGTTTCCATAGATATTACGCCGGAAAAAACGGGAGAATATACCTATTCCTGCGGAATGGGGATGTTCCACGGAAAGATAATAGTCAAATAAAAGATACCAATATACTAATGGTTACTAATATACAAATGACTACAAATATTCAGGTTCCGTATTCGTTGCCATTCGTATATTTGTACCAATTCGTATATTAGTATATTTGATATTATGCCAAACCAAAAAAAGACCTTCTCCATTAAAGGAATGCACTGCGCTTCGTGCGTGGCGGTGATTGAACAATCATTGAAACAGATTTCGGGCGTGCGGGACGCTTCAGTGAACCTCGCCTCGGAAAAAGCGACGGTTTCGTATGATCCCGCCCTTGTTTCCGACGAACATTTGGAAGTTGCGGTTCGTGGCGCGGGATATCAAGCGCTTTTGAATCAGGAAGTGGAAGATGAGGATTCCGCAAAAAAGACAAAACGAAAAGAGCTCAAAGTTTTACGCAATAAGGTGTATTTCAGCTTGTTTCTCGGTGCGCTCATTCTCTGGGGAAGTTTTCCCGGACTTATGGAAACGGCGCCGATGTTCCTCACGAATTTTTGGGTACAGCTTATTCTGGCAACGCCGGTGCAATTTTGGATCGGTTCCGTTTTTTACCGCGCCACCATTCCCGCGCTTAAACATCGTACCGCCAATATGGACACGTTGGTTGCCATTGGCACGACTATGGCATATTTGTATTCCGCTTTTGTAACGGTATTTCCCGAAATGGTAAAAAGCGTCGGGATTCTACCTATGCCATATTTTGATGTGGCGACCATCGTTATCGGACTCATTTTACTCGGACGATATTTTGAGGCGAGGGCGAAAGCGGGAACGGGGGAGGCGATACGAAAACTGATGGCGCTCCAAGCAAAAACCGCGCGGGTCTTGCGCGATGGAAAAGAAATTGATATTCCCATTGAACAGGTAATGGTCGGCGATTTTATCCGCGTCAGACCTGGCGAGAAAATTCCCGTTGACGGAGTTGTTGTGGACGGAAATTCCGCCGTGGATGAGTCAATGGTTACCGGCGAAAGCATGCCGGTTGAAAAAGGGAAAGGCGCAACCGTGGTCGGCGCGACGATGAATAAAACCGGCACGTTCACTTTCAAGGCGACAAAAGTCGGTTCCGACACGATGCTCGCGCGGGTAATAAAACTGGTGGAAGAAGCGCAAGGAAGCAAAGCGCCGATACAGCGCATCGCCGATTTGGTTTCTTCGTATTTTGTGCCAATCGTTCTCATGCTTGCCGTTCTCACCTTCGTTATCTGGTATCTTTTCGGTCCCATTCCCGTTTTGACGTATGCCATTTTGAACACGATCGCCGTACTTATTATCGCTTGTCCGTGCGCGATGGGGCTTGCGACACCAACGGCGATTATGGTCGGCACGGGAAAAGGCGCGGAACATGGAATTTTGATCAAAGACGCGGAAAGTTTGGAACTCGCGCATACTATAGATACGGTTGTCTTTGATAAAACCGGTACGCTCACCAAAGGAAGACCGGAAGTAACCGACATCATCGTTGTTTCGGGAGACAGGGCTTCTTCGCTTGCCGGCGCCGCATCTCTTGAAAAGGGCTCGGAACATCCGCTTGCCGAAGCGATTATAAAAATGGCGGAATCGGAAAAACTTGAACTCGGCAAGGTGGAAGATTTCAAAGCGATTTCGGGACTCGGCGTAACGGGAAAACTTCTCGGTGAAAAAGTTGATTTGGGAAACAGGAAATTGATGGCAGAGGCTGGTATTTCCGTTTCGGCGCACGAAGATACGATTTCAAAATTGGAAAACGAAGGGAAGACGGTCATGATCTTTGCGAAAAGCGGAACATTGCAAGCGCTTATCGCCGTTTCCGATACCATTAAAGATACGGCAAAAGAGGGAGTCGCCGATTTGCAAAAACTCGGTATTGAAGTCGTCATGATTACCGGCGATAACGCAAGGACGGCGCGTGCGATTGGGGAGAAACTCGGCATTTCAAAAATTCTCTCGGAGGTCATGCCGGAAGGGAAGGAGGAGGAGGTGCGAAAACTTCAATCTCTCGGCAAAAAAGTCGCGATGGTCGGAGACGGGATTAACGATGCTCCCGCGCTTGCCGCCGCCCTGGTGGGAATTGCAATGGGAACCGGCACGGATGTCGCCATGGAGGCCGCGAATATCACGCTCATCAATTCCGATATTCGTTCGGTGGCATCCGCCGTCAAGCTTTCCAAAGCGACAATGCGTGTAATCAAACAAAATCTTTTTTGGGCATTCGGATATAATGTAATCTTGATTCCCGTTGCCATGGGTGTCCTCTATCCGTTCACCGAAACGCTTTTTAACCCGATATTGGCCTCGCTCGCCATGGCGTTCTCCAGTGTTTCCGTGGTAAGCAATTCCCTCCGATTGAAAAGGATGAAAATTTAATATGGTTTTGTATACCCCCTTGGGGTATTAGGAGATTTTTTGGTTTTGTGATATAATGTAATTTCAACATGAAAAAAATCGGAACGTTATTATTACTCGTTGGTTTTGCCGGAATGGCGGTATTCGGGCTTTTTGT
>JBAYGK010000128.1:0-4734 GCA_041666665.1 Minisyncoccota bacterium | reverse complement strand
TCTGAACGAAATCACCGATGTTGATGCCCGCTTGTCCGAGAGCCGGCCCGACGGGGGGCGAAGGATTCGCTTTTCCGGCATCAATCTGCAATTTTATTTTTTTGACTACTTTTTTTGCCATAATAAATCAGTTTAAAGTTTTTAAAGTTTATCAAGTTTATCAAGTTTATCAAGTGTAAAGTTAGAAGCCATTTTATGCGACAACCGTCGGCACTTGATGAACTTTATGAACTTGATGAACTTTTAACTCGTTATATTCTCCTGACCTGAAGGAAATCCAGCTCAACCGGGGTTTCGCGCCCGAAGAGAGATACCAACACCTTCACCTTGCCGCGTTCTTCATCCACTTCGCTTACGCGCCCTTCCAAATCTTTGAACGGTCCGTCCGTAATAACCACCGCCTCGCCTTCAATAAGATCAATCTTGTGCTTTGGCGTTTCCGCGCCCATGCGTCCGAAGAGCATATCGGTTTCTTTCTTATCAAGAGGCACGGGGGTTACTCCGGCGCCGACAAAGCCCGTTACGCGGGGGGTATTGCGCACTACGTACCACGAATCATCCGTTACAATCATGTCCACCAGTACGTATCCCGGATATATCTTTTCTTCAATTTCAACCCTCTTCCCTCCTTTGACCTTGATTTTTTTTTCAACCGGAACGATGACGTTAAAAATTTTATCTTCCATGCCGAGCGAATCAATGCGCTGTTTTAAATTTCGCGCAACGGCGTTTTCATACCCCGCATAGGTATGTATCGCGTACCAATTTCGTTCGCCGGCGATTTCTTGTTTTGCCATGTTTTTACGAGTTAGTAGTAAGTAGAGAGTAGTTAGTAGAAAACGATTGTCCGCCCTACTAGCTACTTACTACCATCTACTATCTACTATCTACTAACTATTAATTATTTTTTATTCTTAGGAAAGAAAAACTTCAAGAGCTTTTCTGAATCCCGCATCAAAAACGCCGAGCAAAAGCGCGCAGACAAGCGAAATGGCGATAACCAAAGCGGTATAAGCAACCGTCTGGCTTTTTGTCGGCCAGCTTACGTGTTTCATTTCCGCTCTCGTGTCTTTGAGATATTCTATGAAATTATGCATGATATTTTGTTTTTTCCGCGTTTTAAAAATCGCCCTCTCAGGCGTTATCCGTATAGTACTCTCCTTGTGGCAAAAGTCAAGTGTGAGCGCAACAAATGCAGATACCAATATACGAATGGGTGCTAATATACTAATGGTTACGAATACGGACGATTATGTTACCGTCGTATTCGTTGCTATTCGTATCATTCGCATACATTCGTATATTGGTATCTTTATTCGTATGAGGTATAATGGCACATATGAAAAAAACAACCCCCCAAAAACCTTTTCAAGACACAACCCCAAAAAAGGTCGCCCTTTCAAAAGAAGAGTTCGGCAAACTTATCAACACGAGGGTGGAAAACATTTCCGAGGAATTTTCGCGCGGATTTAATTTTTTGCGCGGAGATGAACGCACCGTTACTTTTTTCGGTTCCGCGCGATTTACGGAAGACAATGACCACTATCAGACGGCGCGCGAATTGGCGAAACGGCTTTCTTCTTACGGCATCGGCGTCGTAACCGGGGGCGGTCCGGGAATAATGGAGGCGGCGAACCGCGGAGCATACGAAGCGAAAGGCTATTCCATCGGACTCAACATAAAACTCCCTTTTGAGCAAAAGGAGAATCCCTACCTGACCGAAAGCACTATTTTCAAATATTTCTTCGTGCGAAAAGTTCTTATGTCTTATGCGGCGGAAGCGTATATTTTCTTCCCCGGAGGATTCGGAACGCTGGACGAATTATTTGAGATCGTTACTCTCGTGCAAACGCGCAAGATAGAGCCCGTTCCCATTATTCTCGTGGGAAAGAATTTTTGGAGAAAAATGCAGAACTTCATAAAAAAAGAGATGTGTGAAAAACACAAAACCATCTCAAAAGAAGATCTGTCGCTGTATACCATTACCGACGATCTTGACGCCATTGTGGAAATCGTCCGGCACGCCCCGATACGTTCGCAAGATTAAACAAAAAATACAATAATAGAAAAAATAGAATAATAGAAAAAATTCAGAACGTCGTTTTAGCAATCTTTCTATTTTCTTATTATTTATAAAAAACGCCCCTGCCGAAATTTCGGCGGGGGCGTGGTTTAAGTTTCATCTTAATCGTCATTTTTCGCTTGCGCGATGACACCTTATATTATTGTTATTCGGTATCAGACACGACTTCGGTTTTTTGGGCTGAAACATACGAGAATCCGGGAGGAGGAGTAACTTCTTCAAGGTCTTTTCCTTCCATGATTTCTTTAATCTGCACAACTCCGATGTTTTCCCATCTAAGCAAGGCTTCAGTCAAATTTTCCAATGGCTTCATATTTGCTTTAATAAGCGTTTCCGCCCTTAGATAACTTGCATCAAGAATTTTCTTAACTTCGTTATCAATGGCTTGAGCCGTCGCTTCAGAGGTGTGGCTTTGGAACATTCCGCGTCCGCCCAAGTACTGAGCTCCGCCGCCTTCTTCAACAAAAGCGATTGGACCAAGGTCTGACAATCCCCACTCTGTAACCATTCTGCGAGCAAGACTTGTCGCGCGCATAATATCGTTTGATGCTCCCGTAGATACTTTTGCGGGACCAAAAACCAATTCTTCCACAATGCGACCTCCATAAAGCGAATCAAGCATGCTTTCCAGCTTGGTTCTTGAAGCGCTTATCATGTCGCGCGGAGGTAAGAACATAGTGATACCGAGAGATTTTGTACGAGGAACGATACTGACTTTGTAGACCGGATCGTGTTCCGGTGACAAGTGTCCAACGATTGTATGCCCCGCTTCGTGCGCGGCAGTCATACGTTTTTCCTCATCCGTCATAATCATGGTCGGACGTTCATCCCCCATAAGAATTTTATCTTTGGCCATCTCAAAGTCTTTCATGTTAATACTGTCTTTACCGGCAAGTCCGGCAAGCAACCCGGCTTCATTGCAAATATTTGCAATATCAGCGGGACTCATTCCGGTCGTGCCTTGAGCAAGACTCATAACATCAACATCATCATCACAAGGTTTGTTTCTCAAGTGAACGGCAAATACTTTCTCTCTGGCTTTCAAATCGGGAAGATCAAGCGTGATATGTCTATCAAACCGACCCGCACGAGTAAGACCTTCGTCCAATACGTCCGGTCTGTTTGTTGCTCCGATAAGAATAACTCCGGCGGAAGTATCAAAACCGTCCATTTCAATCAATAGTTGGTTCAAAGTTTGTTCGGCTTCTTGTCCGTTGTTACCGGAACCGGCACCGCCTCTTTTTTTACCAAGCGCATCTATTTCATCAATGAAAAGAATGCATGGCGCTTTTTCACGGGCCTGTTTAAAGAAGTCGCGAACGCGAGAAGCGCCCACACCGACATACATTTCAACGAAATCAGGGCCGCCTTTTGATAAAAACGGAACACCCGCTTCACCCGCGATTGCTTTTGCAAATAATGTTTTACCGGTACCGGGAGGTCCAACAAATAAAAGTCCGCGCGGAGGCGTTACTCCAAGTCTTGAAAATCGTTTTGGATCTTTCAGAAGCGAAATGGCAACCTTTGTGTCTTCTTTTGCCTGATCACAACCCGCGATATCATCAAAACGTTCCTCGCATGTTTCAGATGATGATTCCGCCACTTTGGCTTTTCCGAAAGCACCCGCTCCGCCGGCACCGCCGCCCAATGCTTTTCTTTGCATATAGACGGAATAAATAATTACCCCTACAAAAGCAATCATTATAATGTTGCCGAGACCAAGACCATCCCCTTGAGGCTCTTCGGTAATTACCGAAATATTGTGCGCCAACAAATCAGACACCAAACCATCATCGCCGACGGCCGGCAAATAAGTGATGTACGGACGTGCGCCATCTTTCATTGCTGTGGTGATTTTGCCGTCTTTACCTATTTTTACGCCGATTATTTTGGTATCGGGACTTTGATAGTCCTTCACAAAAGCCGCATAGTCGGGCTGATTGACCGGTTTGTTTGTTTGAGTTTTTGCAGGAGCGTCTTGTTTAACGCTCATCTCCGTTGTTTGACCGGCGAGTTGGCTTTCTGTGCCGGCCTCGCGTTGCGAACAATAGTTAAACGTCATAACAAGAAGTACCGCGACAAAAATCACCCTTAAATATTTGAATAGAGTTCCCACTATAAACCTCCTCTGTCTTTCGACGATTAATATGAAATTGTAAAAGATCCCTTTTTTTATTCTTTTGACAGTCCTCTGTTTACAGACTTTCATAAAAGGCGTGCTGTGTCAATACTATACAAAAAGCAACACGTTTTTTGTAAAAAGTAAAATAGAAAAGCGCCCCGTTCCTTCGGGGCGCTCGTGTGTTCTTTTGCGGGCATACGCTCGCCTTTAGTCGGTTTCCACGGCTTCAAAATTGATTGGAAACTCTTTTTGTTTGTTTTCCTTTTTCATCTTGGGACAATAATCGTCCACAGATCGCGGACACACCGCAGGTTCTGTCGCCAAAGGGCATCCCGCACATTGATTATGCTCGGCTTTCATTTTATTCACCTCTCTTTCTCATTTTTTGATGAATGAACTTACTTTTGCAGTGTACCACAATTGTTTATGCGAGTCAAGATGGATGAGAAAGGGCATTTCTTTGCTAAAAAAATCTGCGGAGAAGGGCGAGAAAGACATCATACCAGCGAAACTGAAACATGTCCGCGGT
>JBAYGK010000127.1:0-4744 GCA_041666665.1 Minisyncoccota bacterium | reverse complement strand
GGAGAGCATGAACCGCGAATGTTTTTTGCAGTCAAAAAAAGCGCCGCAATTTGGCGGCGCTTGCGTGCGCGGAATGCGCACAAAGATTATTTTCCCATTTTTTTATTTTAACTTGAGAGACCATACCGCTCCGTTTTGCATGCACACAACGGTATCCCCCCATGATGCGAGCGACATGTCGGTTGCAATAATCTTATCCTTCACTTCTTTGTGAACGCCACTTGACGGAACAAAAATATCAAGCGTTCCGTCTTCAACGACGGTTGCGCATACTCCTTTCGGAAGTATGGAAAGATTGAGATCCGGTCCGTCGGCCACTGCTATCCGGAGAGAATAAGAACGATACTCTTTGTCCAAAGACAGCTCCAATTTATGGTAATCTCCCTTTTTATCAATCGCAACGATTGACACAAAACGATTTCCCGCCTTTGCGTTCACCGCGCGCATGCGGTCAAGTTCCGGAACGCGCACGTGGGCGCACGATGTATCCCCAAACGGCAATATCAAGTACATCGCGCCCATCGTATCTTGAATGCCGACCCCGTCGTACCACCGGACAGACTTTGACATCACTCCCCACGTCATTCCCGGAGAGAGTATCGGTTTTCCGAGCAAGGTAAAAATAAGCTCGGTCAATCCGTCGGCGGTCAAAAGAAAAATTCTGTCGGCGTATCGTACGATTTGTTCGCCGGCAACGGAAACGCCGAGCGCTTCTTCCCGCAAGGTGTTCCCGTGAATATACGAATACCGAAGACCCCTTCCTTTTCCTTCGGTTTTGACGTATCCGCCCTCAACTTTTATCACTTCGCAAACGGATTCGGTCGCTTTTCCGATGATGCGTTTCTTTTCAATATCCGCGAGTTTGCCGGATCGGAGCAAAACCACTCCGCAAGGATAGATCTTAATCGCCGGATCATTCGTTTCTTCAAATATTTTTTCGTACACGAGCATTCCCGTGGCTTGCGTCGTTACGATACGCATAACTCGCGCGGCGGATGCGATGCCTGTGCCGGTATCAAACGGCGATGGCGGTATCGTGCGTTCTCCTTGTTGGAAAGTCGCGCGATACCAATCAAGAAGCGGGCCGGGAATGCAAGAAAAATCCCGTACCGCCCGATTCAATCCGACACCCGGCGCAAAAACCGAAGCGTTCGCTTTCATTCTTTCCTGCATGGCGCCGGGAGCATATCCGGGCAATTTTCCTTTATACGGATGGATTCCGGTATACACCTGGAACGTAACAACACCCCACCCGAACCAGTCGGAAAGCGGAGTAAATCCCGGATGATTCCAATCCCGTATTGAAGGCATGACGGCGCGAACGGGAAATTTTCCCACAGACCAAGAATCCACGTCAATGGCCCGGGGATCGGGACCGCCTTTTCCGTGAGGAAGCGCAAACCAATTCATCTCGTTTGAATCTCCCATAACAACGGAATGCGCATGAACGGTCGCCATCACTTCCCTCATTCTATCCGCCAGAACGGAAGCGTCCTTATCGGTCAGTTTTTTTTCACGGCGATAATCGTTCGTAAAAAACAACGAAAGAGGATCGCCATCGGCGGCGGACATATAAAATCCGCGGGGTTGCCCTTTTATGAGAACCAATCCTCGGGGCGCGATAATCCTCTCGGAAGAGAGGGGGGCGAGCAAAAGTATTTTATCCGCAATTCCTTCCCTCTGCATTTTGTTCGGATCGGTATAAAGCTTGATGATAGTGTCGGCAACGCGATAGACGGAACCCTCGCCGCCCGTGGCGACGTGGTCGTTCGGACGTATCGTGAGCGTTCCGCGGCCGACAAGTTCAATTTGAGTATTTCGGTCAATGACAGTCATGTTGGTACCTCCTCTTCTTCCATAAATTCTTCTATGGAAATAACGGCATTCGCAATGTCATCCATAATCTGAAGCCCCGATTTTTGCACCTCTTTAACGGCGTTGATTGATCGCCGTTTAACAAATTCGCCTCGTATGTTTTTGTACGACATAAATTTGCTTACCGCCGCCGTGAGTTCCGTTTTTTCAATCTGAGTGATGCCGTCCGAAAAGACGGCGACAAAAGCGAGTTCGTTCTCAATTTTCTCTTTTGATATGCCGAGAATCATTCCCGCCATTCCCTCGCGAAGCGTCAACTCTTTTTTTTCTTCCCTTATCCATTCGCCGCACGGTTCGCATCGCCAATGTTCTTCGCTGAATCGCGGGGCATCGGAATTTCCTCCGTGGGCGGCGACGAATGCCTCATCGCCCGCTCCCGCATAGGCCGGATAATACGGAATATTATCAAGCCAGTCGTAACGGATAATCTCCATGGCGCCCGAACGATATTTGAAGGCGATAACGCCGTCTCCATGAACCGCCGCATATCCGCCCTCTCTTGAAAGGCAGGCATAGATGCTGGTTGCATACAGATCGGGAATGGAAAGTCCGAGCATTTCTCGGGTACCCGCAAGTACGGCGCATTGCCGCACGCTTACATCTTCGGAAAGCCGTTCCCCTCGTTTGTTGCCGGAAGCGAATTTTTTGATGGCCACAACCGTGGACAAAGCCACGAGCCGCGAACCGACATCCGTGTTGCCGCCGGTGGAACATCCGTCCGAAACAACCGCATAAGCAACGTCGCCGCACACGCCCGAAAGAGCATAATCCTGACACGGCTTCCCTCCCGTTAAGTGAGGGGCGCCGATGTGAAAATAATGATCCGCGGAAAAAACAATGCGCTTTTTCATTTTTGATTTCTCCGAAAAAAAGGCGGCGGTAGAACCCGCCGCCTTGGTTTAATGAACCGCCTATCTTTTAGATAGTAGCGGGAATGTTTTGGCTGGGTCCGCCGGTACCCAAAGCTAGGGACTGCGAACTGATGCTTTGGCTTACAAAGACCCCGAGCTTGTCAAGATCGCAGGTCTCGCAATACATATTGATGCCGGCGGCTTTTTGAAACGCCTCCAGTTCCGATTTGTATTGCGAAGCATTCACGCCGACCAATATCGTCACAAGAGATTCAATGTGTTCGCCTTTTACGGCTTTTTCCACCTCGTCTTTGATCATTTTCGGGGTCGTGGTTGAATCATTATCGCCGCCATCGGTTATGAGGAAGACGATGCCGTTCACCCCGTAATCATCCGCGGTTAATTTTTCCGCATACTGATTCGTTGCGCCGACCGAAGAAAAACCGGCATCGGATAACGGCGTCATGCCGGAAGGTCTGAGTTGGGGGTATAGAGCCGTATCTATTTCCATAATCGGTTTAAATCCGTGTATCTCCTCATAGCCGTTTGCAAGCGAAGAAGAGAATTTGATCACGCGAAGCAAAAGATTGTTTCTCCGCGGATTTTTCGGATCCTGACATTTTTTAACGGCCGCAATGAGCGCGCCGCGAAGTTCGTCTTCAAATCCGGTTGTTGAACCGGTTTCATCCACCGCAATGGTAACGAGCGTGTATTCGGTCGCGCCGAGGTGATCGGTGCGCGTTGCGGAAAACGTAAATTTTTGCAACCCGCCGATCTTGCCGGTTTCCATGGTGTCATCTGTCAATAATCTTGGCATGAGCTGTACCTCGTGAATTGTAGTGTGGCGGTATTAGGCCAGAAAATCGGTTGATGCGGTAAGCGCAACGCCGCGTTTTTCCATTGCTTTGAGCCATTCTTGATAAATGGCCGGGAAATCCGGACCATTCGGAACGGCAGGCACGGGACTGATGCAATCGGTGATGATATGGAACTTTTTGATATGTTCCTCGCCGATATTGTCGGCTATCTGATCCACGGTCGCTTTCACGCAGTGGCTTCCGGCTTCGCCCAAAATGCCTATGATATCGGCATCGCGAAGCATTTTAATGAATTCGGTATTGAGCGAAGTGCTCGGATCATCAGCGTCGGGAACTTCGGCCATCATGCCGCCGTAGTGTTCCGTCCACGGGTTTGAACCCTTGGTAACGTAATCCACCATGGCGAATTCTTTCTCGCTCCATGCTTGCAGAGCCTCATTCACCGAATCATGGACATTCGCGCCCCACGTTGAGATTAAGCAATGCGGAGGCCATATGCACAAAATATATTTTCCGGTTGATTCCAGAGCTTCGGCATACGCAAGACTCCGTTTCAGGAATCCCGGATGCCGCGTTGTCCAAATGCCGGCGCGAATATCTTTTGAAAAAATCAACGTGAACGGAGCCGGCGGATTGCCGTTTTGGTCCATCCACCAGATCGGGTGCGCGATATCAACTTTTCGGTGGGAATCAAGCGTTACGTGTATGTCTTCAAGTTTGTGTCCGATGCGATTAATGAGAGCGCCCGCCCGTTTCATGTCTTCGTGTGCGCCGGGAACGGGGAGGGTTGATGCTTTGCCTTCCGGACTTTCGTCGGCGGGGATATCGCAAAAGTCATTTTGCGGGTCAATAATCAGCAAATGAATTTTCAGATTTTTAGTCATTTTCGTTCTCCTTCTTTTTTGTGCCGCGGTTTTTAACTCTCCGAAAGGAAAGTCTTTCTCTTTCGTGTAAATCATACACGAACAAAGCGTAAAAAAAATATCGCCTTTTCTTATTTTGTTGTCAACGTACTTAGTGTTAACTACACACTATCATACTGCGAAAAAACGCGCAAGCAAAAAAAGCAGTTTTGATACATAAATTTGGCGCTACGCGCACCCATTCACATTGGGTGCGCTTTTTCAAATACTTACTTCAGCGTATACTGAAGTTAATGTTGGAACAAATAACCGGCAAGTATACGCTGAAGCAAATATT
>JBAYGK010000126.1:0-4906 GCA_041666665.1 Minisyncoccota bacterium | reverse complement strand
GCAAGAGAATAATCCCGCTTCGTTGAAACGGGGTATGGTTTTATACCTTTCTTTTTGAGTGCGCTTAATTTTTTGATTCGCTCTTCGCGAACCTCTTCCAAAAATGAAGACATTGAAGTTTTTTCTAATGAACGTCAACGACCGTGTAAGAAAAGCTTTCACCGCTCGGAGACTTGAAAGAAATGACATCGCCTTTCTTTTTTCCCATTACCGCCGATCCGAGAGGGGATTTGTTTGAGAGCTTTCCTTTCTCCACATCGGCCTCTTCCGTTCCCACAATTTCAATCGTTCTCGTTTCCTTCTCCCCTTCTTTTCGCAGTACGATAATTGACCCCATGGAAGCGATGTCCGTGTTTTTGTGCGCTACGATTGATGCGGACTTGAGCAGGGCTTCAAGCACGGCCACGCGATCCTCAAGTTCGGCTTGTTTGCTTCTTGCCTCGTGATATTCGGCATTTTCGGAGAGATCGCCGAGGGATTTCGCATACTCAAGATCCACCAAGACTTTTTTTCGTCCGGTTGAACGCAAATACTCAAGCTCTTTTTTAAGCTCGTCGTATTTTTCCTGGCTCAAATATTCTTTTTCATCATTCATAATACTTGCCATTATACCTTTTTTCAAACAAAAAACAAGGGAAAGCCCGAACAGGTTTTCCCGCCCGCATAAAGAACCACGCCGGCGGTCAGTGGCATCCGCCATCCCAAAAACCACCCATGCCGAAGAGTAATCCGTGCAAACGCTCGGTCAAACGATTTATTTATGGGCAAAAAGAGGGGGATATGATATACTGTCGCATATAAAGAGATTTTTTATTAGAAGCTAATTTTTATATTTTATGACTGAAGAAAAGGAAATTGATCAAGAAATTACTTCGGAGATACAAATGCCCGAGGGTCCCGTTAATCATCGTTCGGAAAAAGAAGTTTTTCCCGACGCCATGGTTGATCTTATAAACCAATGGATTCCCTCCGCCGAGGAAATGATGTCTGGGATTACGGATGAAAAAAAGAGAAAAGATTTTGAAGACAGACTGACAAGCATCAAAGAGGATTTTTCCAAAATTAAAGACGGAGATTGGAAAAACGACGAGGCAAAAAAACAACTGAAAGAGGTGTATGACAAAATGGAAAATGTTATCGGAGAGGTTGGCATGGACATTGAAGACGGCAAAAAATCGTAAAAATTCGGGTAGAAGAAAAAAAGAAGAGCGCGGGCAACCCGCCTCTTCTTTTTTTGCACCGGCATTGTTTTTTCTCCGGAAACGAGAGGTTCGCTCGCCATGGCAAAAATACCGAAATATGATATACTGTCGGAATAAACAAGTGTTTTCATTAAAAAGCTATTTTGTATATTTATGTCCGAAGAAACAAAATTTGAACGCGGAGAAGTTGAAAAAAACGGCGTTTTACATTCCGGTGCCATTGAGTATGTGCAATCGCGGCTCATTCCCGATATTGAACTGATGCTCTCCGGCGCGGGAGACGAAACGGGTCTCAATGATTTTAAAGAAAAACTCGCCGAAATAAAAACCGATATGGAAACGCCGGAAAAAGATCCAAAAGGAGATCAAATGGATTCGGAACGAGCCGACAAAATATGCGATCGCGCAAAAAAACTTTCGGTTCGCATCAGTGAAAAAGTACCGGAAACGGACAAAGCAACGGAACTCCCCCCTTCGGTGTATCTCAGCATTATGGAAACGCAGTGGTTTCCCGATATTGCATCCTTGCTTCCCGATGTTTCCGACAAAAAAAAGCGTGATGATTTTGAAACGGAACTCGCCGAAATAAAATCCGAAATGGGAACCCTTGAAAAAGCTCTTGCGGACAATGAAGAATCGGCAAAAGAAAAAATCAAAGAAGCTTATGTCCGCACAGAAAATCTTTTGGGGCGCGTGGACAAAGAAGTTCCCGAGGAGGAAGAAGAAATATAAAAAAAACGAGCATACGCATTTGGCATGAGTATACATATACGGCAACGGCAAACAACGAGATTTTTAAAAACATTCTTTCTCTCCCGAGAAAGAATGTTTTTAAAAATCAGTAAGTTTTACCGAACCGACCCGCACTATCATGCTTATGCTTACTTGAAATACTCCGGCGTATTAACAGCCATCCAATCCACCATTTGCCTCATCACATAGGTCGCGCCGACAAGATTATGAACGGGACCATGTTCCATTACGATGGCAAAAGCGTATTTCGGATGTTCATACGGAAAAAATCCCGTTACCCACGAATTCACAAAGTCTTTTTTGGCGCCCAGTTCCGCCGTACCCGTCTTTGCGGCGATGTTGACGCTGTTGGTATTAAGAGCCGTCGCAACACCGTACAGCACTCCTCGGCGCATTCCCTCGCCTGCGACGATGAAGTTTTCTTTTGGTATGGAGAGGACTTTTCTTGAAATGGTCGTAGTTTGCAAAATATGAGGAGTCACCAAAATCCCCTCCGATGCCACTGCGGAAACAGCATGAACGGCCTGAATGGGAGACACCTGAAAACCGTACTGACCTATGGACGTATGATACGTATTGCCGAGAAGCCATTCCGCTCCGTCAAAATTTTTCTTTTTCCACTCCGGATTTGGTATCATTCCGCTTACTTCCCCCTCAATATCAATCCCCGTTGCGCTTCCAAAACCGAACATTTTCATATATTTTTCAATTCTTTCAATTCCCAATCCTTTTTGCTCGTTCATATAGCCGCCGCCCACTTCGTAAAAATACACGTCCGAAGAAACGGCGATTGCATCGCGCATGTCAACCCAGCCGTGAGCTTTCCAGTCTTTGAACACCGTCGGTCTATCCGGAAAATAAGGGTTGGGTATGGAAATGGAGCCGGTACTCAATATCTTTTTTTCGGGCGTTATGATTTTTTCATTTAACGCCGCAATCGCCATGAAAGGTTTCACGATTGATCCGGGAGTATACAATCCGGATACGGCTCGGTCCAGAAACGGCGTTTTGGAATCTTTTTGATATTGAGAAATGGTTGTTTTATCTTTTCCGTCCGTGAGCACTTGCGGACGATATTCGGGGAAGCTCGTTATCGCCAATATTTCTCCGGTTTCAATATCCATCAAAACCCCCCCTCCGGCGCGGAAAGAAACCTTGTTTGCCGTTTCTGATATTACTTTATATAATTCCTTTTGCAGGCGCGCATCAACGGTGAGGGTTATGTCCTTTCCCGATACGGGCGGTTCCACAACGCTTTCCGAATGTATTTTTGAAAGCGCGTCAATTTCCTGTATTTTCAGCCCGGGGGTGCCGTTGAGCAGTTTGTTGTACGATTTTTCTATTCCGCCTTTTCCTTCATACTCTTTTTTATAATAAATTCCGGAACTGTCTTTGGCCGGATAGCTCAAATATCCAAGCAGATGCCCGAAACCCGGGTCCGATATGTATTGACGCAAAGGAAATTCATTGAGCGCTTTTCCTTCTTTTACCGTGGCGTTTTCCCAACCGGTTCCTCCCTCGGCAAGCACATTCCATGCCAAAGGAACTTTATTGCGATCATATATGATTCCGCGACCGGAAAAAACCAGCGAATGTTCCAGTCTGTTATTTTCGGCTCTCGTCTTCATCTCATCTCCCTTTGCAATTTGCAGGGTTCCCGCTTTCCAAAGATACACAAACTGCATTCCGAGAAAAAATATTCCGAGAAAAAAAATGGTGTATTTTGATATGGGTTTTTCTATGCGCCCTTCAAACTGGTTCACGTCAAAATTCGGCAGGTTGCTTGAGTCAAGAAATATTTCATTCGGATCAATATTTGTTTTTCTTTTTGTGCGGAAGAATTTCATATTGCTTTCTATTTTGGTTTTTACTCGCGCGTCTCGCCGTGATGTGAGAAAACCCGCGGTTTTCCGGCTTTCCACCGATTAATCGCACGCACGCAACGGACTTACGCAAAAAAACGGACTTTCTTTTTTATGATAGCCGATACAAAGATGGAAAAAAGCCCCATAGAGGCAAACAACAGCCGAAAACCGTAAAAATTTACGGATTCCGTTCCGTAAAGAGCATCAAGCAAAAGTCCGAAAAAAAACGCTTCATAAAAATTTCTCAGAAAAAGCGCGCCGAGAAAAATCAAAGCAACGGATATCCACCATGGGAAAAAAAGCGACGAAAATAAAACAGCGAGATCCGCCGCCATTCTCTCGTAATATTCCCGTTTTGCGGAATCTTCCGTATTCATATCGGTTTTTTAGAAACTCGTATTTTTTATAATTTGAACGTATTTTACATCAAATACGCTTACTGGCCCGCGCAAGTATATTTTCTGAAATGATTCGGTTGAGACCTCTTCTTTTGAAATAACGGTCGCGATAATATACTCCGGCACTCCCGGCAATATCGCACTATCACCTTCCTCCACATCCATTTCACGGGGAAGTTCCAGAATAAAAGAACCCCCGCCCGAACCTTTCAGTTGAACCGGGATGTTATCGGGTCCCAAAATCGCATCCGTTACCTCTCCGGCCGTTGAAAAAAGGCGCGCTTTTGCCGAAACGGGATACGCTTCTTCCACAAATCCGAGAATCATATTTTCATTCGCAAGAATTTTATCTCCCTTTTTTATCCCGAAATTTTCTCCGATATCAAGAAGGAACGTATCATAGGCGGAGACATTCGGACGCGCAACAACCGCCCCGAAGACCGTATTCTCTTTTCTATGAAAAAGCGTCTTTTTTAACTCAAGATTTTCTTGAACGACAAAATCGTAACCGGTCAAACGGAGTTCCAATTTTTTTATTTTCTCCGAGAGTTCGCCGTTTTTCGCAACAAGCGCCTTTTGCGAATTCAGAAACAATCCGCATTTTGAAAAAAAAGATTTTCCCGCAGATCCCATCTTCCAAACCGGCATGGCTCCATCGTTGGCGGCCGAAGAAAAAAAATGAAAAGAG
>JBAYGK010000125.1:0-4917 GCA_041666665.1 Minisyncoccota bacterium | reverse complement strand
GAGAGTATACGCGACGGTTATGGTTTTGTTCACTCCTCCGCTCGCCGAATCATAGTTTGCCGCGGCGGTTACCGTTACCTCGTCGCCGTCAATAACTCCGCTCAGTGTTCCGGCGGTTACCGACGCCGAGGCGTTTCCGTCGTATATTTTTGAAAGCGTCAGGGAGGGGTCGGAGATGGTCAGTTGTTTTCCCGTGATGACGGTTGTCGCCGTACTGGTGGATATTCCCGAGTAACTTCCGGTTCCGGTTACCACGACTTTGAGATATTTGCCGATTTCGCTTGCGGACGGAATGTAGGTGGTTGTCGTTGATGCGGGAGAAGTATCTGCATATGTGCCGTCCTCGGTATCGGAAATTCTCCAATTGTAGGACACGGTTGCTTCCGCAGGGGTAAGCGCGCCCGCCGTCAGGACTGAACCGACTTCGGGCGTGCCGGTGGTGGGGGCGATGTAGGGATGAAACAAGAGGGGTTGATAGATTGGATTGCTCAAAACCAAAAAAAGAGTCGTAACATTGGCAAGAACAATAAGCTCATCATTAGAGGAATTTGAACACATAAAACCATAGATAACTGCGGATCTGGTTAAAGGATACGAGAAGTTCAAAGCGCTCAAAGGAAAAACAAATGACTGCAATGTTTGATAGATGACACCATCCAAAGATGATGAATACGAAAATCTATCGCCCCCGGCGGCAACGCAGGTATTAACATCCGATTGTTCCGCGGTAACATCAAATGTTCCGCTATTTAGCGTGGGCCACGAAGATTCGGTTATAATCGGAAGCGCGGTGGAAAACGATAGCGGCTGGTATACAAATGTTCGGTTAACTGATTCTATTTGGATGATAACAAGAGGAACGAGTATATCATTATTGGCATTTGAACAAACAAAAGCATAGGCAGTGGCGGAACTGGTTAAAGGATACGAGAAGTTCAAAGCGCTCAAAGGAAAAGCAAATGACTGCAATAATAGGAAAGTTGCACCGTCTTGAGTTATCTCGTACGAAAATCGGTCACCGCCGGCGGCAACACAGGTATCAATATCCGACTGCGTTGCGGTAACGTTAAATACCCCGTTGTTGAGCGTCGGCAGTAAAGATTGATTGATGACCGCGATGGCAAAAGCGCCGTTGATACCGACCGCTCCGAAAACAAACAAAGCAAGTACGAGTGAAAATATCGCGCCGATTGATTTCTGTTTCGTATGTTTCATTTTTTTGGTTATTATATAAAAAATAGAGGAAAAATGCCCATTTCTTTTATTTTACCCCCCTCCGAACAATCACACAAGGGAAAGAAACATATAATTTATAATTTTTTCCCTCATTTTTATCGCCCGCAAATTCGTAAAACCGCAAAAAATGATATTACCTAGGGTAGTCCTAATTACCCGGGACTAACCTAGGTAATTAGGTAATAAAAATGAGCCGCACTGCGGTTCGTCGGTAAAATACGGAGGACTAAATCCGAAAAAACAGCAGTCCGTTTTTTCAGAAAAAATATCCGGTTCGCGGTATTTTTTTTGAAAGAAAATAATCTTGACAATTTGTAAAAAGTATGAAACAATGCACGGATAAATCGTCATTATGAAAAAATATCCGCTTTACTCTGAACACATGAAGGAGAAGGAGAAAAACGGTCCTGTTGACAGGGCTCTTTTTGAGCTTATTCCGGCGGAAGTTATCAGAGAGCTTCGGGCGTTCATCTGCGAGCGCGGAGAAAGCGAAATAACCGTTGCGGCCGTTTCTCCGGAAAACAGTTTGTGCGCGGAATATTTGAAAAAAAATTTTACGGAAAAAGTAACGTGGCTTCACCTACCGCAGAAAGAATTTTCAGCCATCATGAACGATTCGGTTGTTGATTTTAAAAAAGAGATATCGCGTCTTCTTATTACCGAAACCGAAACGAACGGCAACGTCGCGCTTCTCGTGGAATATATAATCCGTTATGCTCTCCTTGAAAAAGCGAGCGACATTCATGTGGAGCCGGGGCGTACGGAAACATCCGTCAGATTCAGAAAAGACGGCATGCTTCATTATGTTTTCACCTTTCCGAAAAAACTTCATTCCGCCGTTATTGCGCGCTTCAAGATACTTGCCAACGCAAAGATAGACGAATACCGTCGTCCTCAAGACGGGCGCATTGAAATTGCCGATATTCCGGATGTTTCTTTCCGCGTCTCGTTCATTCCGACCCTTCACGGAGAAAAAATCGCGCTTCGCATTCTTGATGATTCCGGACAGGCGCTTTCTCTCAACGATCTCGGATTTTCCAAAACTCAGGAAAAAATACTTCTTGAAAACATAGAAAAGCCGTTCGGCATGATCATCACTTCGGGACCGACGGGTTCGGGAAAAACCACGACTCTCTACGCGCTCCTTCAAACATTGAAAAATGACAGCATCAACATCTCCACGCTTGAAGACCCGGTGGAATTTTCGCTTGCCGGAGTGAATCAAATGCAGATAAATCCGCGACTTGATATCTCTTTCGCCGCCGGACTTCGCGCGTTTCTCAGACAGGATCCCGACGTCATCATGGTGGGGGAGATACGCGACACGGAAACGATGGAGATGTCCGCAAACGCCGCCATGACCGGACACATGGTGTTAACGACCATCCACACGAATGACGCGCCGTCCGCTTTTGTCCGTTTTTTGGAAATGGGAGTGGACGATTTCGTGCTTACGTCCATCGTGAATCTGATTATCGCGCAAAGATTGGTGCGGCGGATATGCGACAAATGCGCCAAAAATATTTCTCTTGATAAAGCCATCTATGAAAAAATCCACACGAGAAGAGATATTACCGATGCTCTTTTTGAGTCCGGTATCGGCGTCATCAGCGAACTTGCCGATCGGAAGTTCCGAAAAGGAACGGGATGCGATGCGTGCATGCATACCGGATACAAAGGCCGCATGGGGATATATGAACTTCTGCTTCCGACCAAAGAAGTCCGCGAACTCATTTTGAAGCACGCCTCTGCGGAAGAAATACGAAAGGCGGCAAAAAAAGAAGGTTTTGAAGATATGGTTACCGACGGAATAAAAAAGGCCTTAAACGGGCAAACGACAATTGAAGAAATTCTCCGCGTGACGAGAGCGGTGTAAAACATCACGATAATTTCATGATCAAATTTTCTTATAAACTGGTTACCGAAAACAACAAAATCGTTTCAGGAACGATTATGTCTTTTTCCAAGACACTCGCAAAAAGGAAACTTTCGCGTGACGGTTCGTCCGTCATCATGATAATGATAGATGCGGATTCGCTTTTTGGAAAAGAATTATCCGTTTCTTTTTTGGGGAGATTCAAAGCGATTGAACGCATTTTGTTTTTTCGCAATCTCGCGATGATGATGGACGCGGGACTCCCGATTGCGGAAGCTCTTGAAATTCTTCGGGATCAAGTTCGGAATCCCAGAGTGAAAGAAGCAATCTCCGCCATGATCGGCGAGATTTTGAACGGGCAGGTTCTTTCGCACGCGATGAGGCCATACCCGCGATATTTTCCGCTCTTCATCGTTGAAATGATTCGCGTCGGCGAGCTTTCCGGTAATCTGGTTTCCACGCTTGATCGCATCTCCGACAATCTGGAAAAAGATTACGAAATACACAGAAAAGTGGCGGGTGCCATCGCTTATCCCTTGGTCGTCCTCGCCGTGATGATTGCCATCGGCGCCATACTTATGGTGTATGTTCTTCCGAAAGTGTCGGAAATGTTCAAAGAGGTCGGAGCAACGCTTCCATGGCTCACGTCCGCCCTTCTCGGCGCCAGCGTTTTTATGAGCAGGCACCCGTTTGCCATTCTCGGAGCAATCGCGCTTATGGTCGTCGCCATCGCATGCCTTTACCGAACGCAAAAGGGAAGATACGCTTTTCATTATGTTTTTCTGCGGATACCCATTTTCGGCGAATTGGTCAAAGAGTCAAACTTGTCGCAATTTTTCCGTTCCATGGACACGCTGATTGCGAGCGGCATATCCGTAAACCAGTCGGTTGAAGTTTCTCAAAAAACCTTGAACAACGAAGTATACAAAAAGGCGCTGTCGCAAGTTCATCCGGTGGTGCTCTACGGAGTTCCTCTTACCGAAGCGCTGAAACCGTTTCCTTTCCTTTTTCCGGAACAGACGCGCCGCGTTCTCGCCGTCGGAGAACAGACGGGAAAATTCGGAGAATCTTTTCGCCGCGTTGTCATACATTATGATCGTGCGCTTTCTCACAAAGCGAAAATGATAACCTCTCTCGTGGAGCCGATTCTCATGGTTATCGCGGGCGTCATGGTCGGGGCGCTCGCTCTTTCAATATTTTTGCCGCTTTACCAAATGGCGAGCGTCATATAAAAATACATGAATCGTACACCATCCGCATTCGTAAAAGCTTTCACCTTGATTGAACTTCTGGTCGTCATCGGGCTTTTTACCTTGATGGCGTTTTTTGCGGTGGCGCACACGGGAAATTCCGGCAAGACGATTCTTGAGGGTGCAGAGCAAACGGTGTATCTCAGTTTGGAAAAAGCGCGCAATAGCGCGATGGGAGGAGTCGGCGGGGAGGATCACGGCGTGGAAATAACCGCCGACGGCGTATATAAACTTCGGGGAAATCCCGCCGTTCGCGACGGAGGAATGATTCCTTTCCCGGCGGGAGTAACCGCCGCCGCGGCGAACAGCATTATTTTTAATCGTCCCTCCGGCGCGACCGCCGCCTCTGCGGTAACGCTCACTCACACTTCGGGGATTTCCAAAACCGTTGATGTCAACAGTCTCGGGACGGTTTCGGTGCAATAAAAGCAACGGCATGAAAAAAACAATTATCCGTAAAAAAGGTTTCGGGCTGATAGAGGTTCTCGTCGGCATCGCCATAAGCAGTACCTTATGCTTTATTTTTTTGGACAGCATGTGGCAGGCGGGGCGGAT
>JBAYGK010000124.1:0-4926 GCA_041666665.1 Minisyncoccota bacterium | reverse complement strand
TGAAGACGATGTAAGAATGTTGAAAACGGCAATGAAAATGTAGTTCGTCGTTATAACTTTTTACTTTTTTCTTTCAACTTTTTACTTAAAAAACATGCCCAGCACCAGAGATATAAAAAGACGTATCAAACTTATCCAAACCACGAGCCAGATAACTCGGGCTATGGAGCTTGTGGCGGCGACGAAGATGAAACGCGCCGAAAGCGAGGCGCGGGGTACCCAAGCGTATTCGGCGCGCGGACGGAAAATTTTGCGTGCGCTTATGGAACATTCCGATTCAAATCTTTCGCCTTTTCTCAAAACCAACGAGAAAGGAAAGATTCTCGCCCTCATCATAACGCCCGATCGGGGACTCTGCGGCGCTCTTGCCGGAAATGTTGTCCGCGAGGCATCAATGCTTCTCTCAAAATATGAAAAAGAAGATGTGGAAATAATGACCATCGGAAAAATCGGACAAGACACCTTTCGCAGACAAGGATATTCCATAATCGCCACCGCAACGCATTTGGATTGGAAGCCGAAAATTTTTGATATTCGTCCGTTTGCCAAAATTGCGCTTGACGGATATTCATCGGAAAAATACCGGCGCGTCTATCTCATTTTTACGCATTTCATTTCCAACTCCGTCCAACATCCCGCCATTCGTTGGCTCTTCCCGTTCTCTCCCGAAGAGGCTCCCGATGTGCAGGCGGTGCAAAAAATTGAACCGTACGCGCTCGGACCGAAGGAAGACAAGCACGCGAATGAGAATTTTGAATACTTATTTGAGCCGTCTCCCGCCGAAGTTCTCCCGTATGTCATCCGAAACCTCGTAGAAATGGAAATGTATCAGGCACTCCTGGATTCCAACGCCGGCGAACACTCATCAAGAATGTTGGCGATGCACTCGGCAACGGAAAACGCGAAAGAATTGGTAGGAGATCTGTCGCTCACGTTCAACCAGATGCGACAGGAGGGAATCACGAGAGAACTGGCGGAGATATCAGCTAGCAATGCTTAATGTGATCACAGATAATTTTAAGGCAAACTGATTAAAAAATTTCCAATATCCAATTTCTAATTTCCAATAAAAAAGTTACATTGTTAAATGATTAAATTGTTTTTGACACTGAGCGGAATCAAGGACTTCCCTTAAGGAGGAGTGTAGCGAAGCGAAACGACGGGGAAAGGGGAGTCCTTGGTGCAGCGATTTTTAAGACATTAAAAATAATTCATGAACAAAGCAAAACATCGTGAAGCGTATGAATATGAAATGGATGATGAAGAAAAATCAGCTCTTTCAAAAGGTCGCGAAAATTTTAAAAAAGGAAATGTTTTGACTATTGAGGAAGTGCGAGGTAAACTGAAAATGAGCAGTTAAAAATTTTAAAAAAACGCCCCCGCCGTAAAAACGACAGAGGCGAAGATTTTAACCGAATATCTTGACTAAAAGTTTGAAATATACGGTCGCTGTTTTCACAATTATATTGTTTGCAAGTGTAAAGAATCCCACTATTGTTAAGAATCCAATAATAAAATCGCATGGAACAAAGTGATAAACAAGGCAACTGAGTAGGAAAACAGCCAAGATACCAAATAGTATGCCGGACAGAACAACGAGCACACTTTTCATTTTAACCTCCGAGTAGTTGCAAGTACTGAAAACAATGTACCAAATATATAAAAAATTGTCAAGTATTTTAAAAAACAATTACCGAACCCCTCCGCCTCTTCAGAGGGGGAGGTTGGGAGGGGGTGTTATCCTGAGACGAACTCTGAAATTACACCCCACCTCAGTCCTCCCCTCTAAAGAGAGGGAGGAGGCACGACGAAATTCTTAAATCTTTAATCTGTAATCTTTAATCATCAATTTTATGTCCAAAGGAAAAATAATTCAAATCGTCGGGAGCGTTATAGACGCGGAGTTTCCGCAGGAATCGCTTCCATCGCTTTTAAACGCTCTGCGGGTAAAAAATGGCGATAAAACCGTCATCTTTGAAACATCCCAACATCTCGGTTCGGGTCGCGTTCGCGCCATTGCGCTCGGTACGACCGACGGGTTGGCTCGCGGAATGGAAATCACGGACACCGGCGCGCAAATCAGCGTTCCCGTCGGAGACGGAGTTCTCGGACGCATGTTCAATGTTCTCGGCGAAACGATTGACGGAATTGATGCGGCTCCGAAAACAACCGAGAAATGGCCGATTCATCGCCCCGCGCCGAAATTCAGCGAACAGCGCACCGAAACCGAAATTTTTGAAACGGGAATCAAAGTCATTGACTTGATCGCTCCATTTTCCAAAGGAGGAAAAATCGGTCTGTTTGGCGGCGCCGGAGTGGGGAAGACGGTTCTCATCATGGAACTCATCAACAATATCGCCAAAGAGCACAACGGCTATTCCGTTTTTGCGGGCGTCGGCGAACGAACCCGCGAAGGAAACGACCTGTACTACGAAATGGAGGGTTCGGGAGTTCTTGAAAAAACGGCGCTCGTGTTCGGGCAGATGAACGAAATGCCGGGGTGTCGCGCCCGCATTGCGCTTTCTGCTCTCACGATGGCCGAATACTTCCGCGATGAATCCAAGCAAGATGTTTTGCTTTTCATAGATAATATTTTCCGTTACACGCAAGCCGGTTCCGAGGTCTCCACTCTGCTCGGCCGCATGCCTTCCGCCGTCGGATACCAGCCGACGCTCGCTTCCGACCTCGGGGAACTTGAAGAGCGCATCACTTCCACCGGCGAAGGTTCCATCACTTCCGTTCAGGCCGTATACGTTCCCGCCGACGACCTTACCGACCCCGCGCCCGCGACCACCTTCGCACACCTTGATTCCACCATCGTTCTCTCCCGTTCACAGTCCGAATTGGGCATTTTTCCCGCCGTAGACCCGCTTGATTCGTCATCTTCCGTCCTTGACCCCCGTATCGTCGGAAAAGAGCATTATGAAACCGCCAGAGGCGTGCAAAAGACCCTCCAACGCTACAAAGAGCTCCGCGACATCATCGCCATTTTGGGAATTGACGAACTTTCCGCCGAAGACAAATTAACCGTCGCACGCGCCAGAAAAATACAGAAATTCCTCTCTCAATCCTTCACCGTCGCCGAACAATTCAGCGGCCGCCCCGGAAGCTACGTCCCGCTCAAAGAAACGATTCGCGGATTCAAAGAGATACTGGAAGGGAAGCACGACGACAAACCCGAAGGAGCGTTTTACATGGTGGGAGGGATTGATGAAGTGAAATAACGAGAATAGAAAATTGAGAATAGAAAATAGAAGCGCTGAGCGGAACCAAGGGCAGTCCTTAAAGAGGAGCGTAGCGACGGGAAAAGGTCTGCCCTTGGTGGAGCGGTCAAAAAACCGCCCCCGCCGTACAAAAACGGGGGAGCGAGAAGAAAATACTATTCGCGATTAGAGTCTATTTTTCCATCTTTATAACCGATAAGATATGCAAATGCTATTATGATGATTACGAATGAAATTACTATAGTTTCCATAACAACCTCCGAACGATTGGAAACAAGACCGATGGTACAATATCAAATATACAAATAATTGTCAAGTATTTTAAAAACGAAAGAAAAAAGATTTTCCGTCGCCGGTTCGGGGTTGCACCCCGAACCGAAACGTTTGAAAACGTATACTAAATTTTTAAAATAAAATTCAAGCAGTAATCACAAACATTCCGGAACGGGGTGCAACCCCGAACCGGCGATGGAAAAAACATTCATCACCTTTAATCTATTTTCAATTTTCTATTCTCTATTTTCATTTATGAAAAACTTTCGCCTCAAAATAATAACGCAGGAAAAAATACTTCTGGAAACGGAAGTTGAATCGCTCTATGTTACCACCATAGACGGCGACATTACCGTTTTGGCGCATCACACGCCGTATGTGAGCATACTCAAGCCTTCCGAAATAATCATCAAAATAAAAGGAGTGGAAGAGTCCTTCGCTTGCACGGGCGGAATTTTGGAAGTAACGCCGGAAAAAACGGTTATCTTGGCGGACTCGGCGGTGCGTTCCGATATGATAGACGAAGCGGAAGCATTGAAGGCGAAAGAGCGCGCGGAGAGCGTTATGGCGGAAAAACTGGAAACGAGAGAAAACGCCGAAGCGATGCTGGCTCTGGAAAAAGCACTGCTTCATTTACGGGTTGCCCAAAAAAGAAAACGCCATTCCGCGCAATATCCGTCCGAAAAAAAATAATATAAAAGCCCTCAATTTGTTTGAGGGCTTTTTTCTCCCGTTTGGAGTTTCCGCACTAAAGGGAATTGATTGACTTATTCTTTTTTGAAAAATTTGCCGTACAAACGCTTCGCATATTCAAGCAAATGGAATTCTTCGGAGAGCGCCCAAAGAACCACAAACAAAACAAATGCTAGACCGCCGTAAAAAAGAAAACAACCCGATACCGTGTGCGTCCATATGCTTGCCGGTTGAATAATATCGTAATAGCGCATCATATCATACCTCCCGATTTCTATGCCTGCCTGTACTCAGTATATCACATCCGTTCATATTGTCAAATGCCGGTAAAAAAAACGCCCGGGATAGGCGGGCGTTTTTGCGAGGATTATTCCTCTTCTCTTTTTGTCCATTTATACGAATGATATGCGCCGTTGACGAAATATACCGCAACAATGGCAACAAGCAGAACAATAGCAGACATGATGTCCTCCTTCAAGGTGGTGTGTTTTGGAAATGAGCATTGCTATCTGCCCGGATTTTATAATACCAACAACTGTTTATTTGTCAAGGGTGTATACTCACGACCACGAACAAAAAAAAGATGATGAGTATGAACATAACCAACCACGCCGATAAAGCAAAGATGGTAAAGAACACATTTAAAAGAAACAAAAAGATCGTCCAAAACGCCGCAAAGAGAGCGGGAATAAGAACGGGAATAATATAGAAAAGGATGACCGGAGACAGGATTATC
>JBAYGK010000123.1:0-4937 GCA_041666665.1 Minisyncoccota bacterium | reverse complement strand
GTGAGAGGAACGACTTTTCGTCTGCTTGTGGAAATGGTGCGCGAGGCCGGAGCAACGGAAGTTCACCTTCGCATAGCAAGTCCGCCGTTCAAATATCATTGCATGTACGGAATTGATACGCCTTGCGACGAAGATCTTTTGGCATCGCGCATGGACATTGAGGAAATGCGGAAATATTTCAATGCCGATTCGCTCGCTTTCATTTCTTTGGGGGGTCTGCATCGCGCGCTCGGAGAAGAAAAATTTCCCGCATGCAGCCGTTTTTGCAACGCCTGCTTTACCGGGAAATATCCTGTTATCTAAGCATTTCGTTAAGCGAAAAATTCATACCCGGTCGTTATGGCCGGGTATTTTTATGCTATTTGGATATCGCTCGCGCGGCTCGCTGGGCGACTGATGAAAACCTACGGTTTTCATACTTTCCCTTGCCAGTCTCCAGACTGGCGATGCTCGTCATTCATTGCTATAACTTTATGAACTTGATGAACTTTTCACTTGATGAACTTTGTTGTATTATAGATACATGTTCGGGCCTTTTGGACTCACCTTTAAAATACTCGGTTTTCTTTTGACGCTTGCGCCATATTGGATGCCGATTTTCTTCGGGTTTCTTTTTTGGCACCTGTGGATGCAGTATGTTCAGCTTCAGCACATGTCGGCAATCAAATGGGTGCTTTTGGGAATTCGTTTGCCGAAGAACATCATGAAAACGCCGCTTTCCATGGAGCTGGTACTTTCGGCTTTGCACCAAACGGCCGAAGGGAATTGGTTTGATCGCATATGGAAGGGAAAGGTCAAACCACACTTTTCTTTAGAGATTGTTTCCATCGGAGGAGACATACATTTTTTCATTCGGACACAGCCGTTTTTCAAGAATTTTATTGAAGCTCAGCTCTATTCGCAATTTCAGGGGATAGAATTGTACGAGGCGGAGGACTACACGGAAATGCTGGATTACAAGCCGGAGGATTCGGATTGGGAGATGTGGGGAACGGAGTTTAAACTCACAAAGCATGATGCCTATCCGATAAAAACGTACGTGGACTATAAATTGGATACCGCCATCAAAAGAGAGGAGGAGGCCGGAGGAAGAACCGACCCGCTTTCCCCGGCGGTGGAATTTATGGGTTCCATCGGAAAGAACGAACAAATTTGGCTTCAGATATTGGTGCGCGCGACCGGCAAACGATTCAATATTCCGGGGAAATTTTTTGGCAAAAGAGATTGGAAAAGCGAAGCGAAAGATCTCGTGAAAAGCATACAAGCCAAAGCGGGAGAAGGGAAATTAAGCAAGAACGATTCGGAGGCGATTTCCGCCATTGAACGCGAGATTTCAAAATTCGGTTTTGATTGCGGTATCAGGGTGCTGTATCTCGGAAAAAAGGAATCATGGACGCCTCTCAATATTTCCGGAGTGATTGGCATGGTGAAGCACTACAATTCCGAGGTTCTCAACGGTTTTAAACTGCAAAATCCAACAAGCGTTGAATATCCGTGGCAGGGAATATGGTGGAACAAAGTGCCGGACCAAAAAAAGAAGATGTTTCGGGCATACAAAGAGCGCGGATATTTTCACGTTCCTTTCAAGAAAAAACCTTTTATTTTGAATACCGAAGAACTCGCGACCATATATCACTTCCCGGGAGGAATGGAAGAAACGCCCGGCTTCCTGACTATTTCTTCGCACAAAGCCGAACCGCCGGCGAATTTGCCGACATAAGATATCAATAGGCGAATGAATACGAATACGGCGGAAACGAAATATAAGAAAAAACAAATTCAAACGTGAATGAACCTGAATTTATTTTAGACGAAGAGGTGAAACGGAAAATGCTGATTCGCCGGAGATGGTGTCGGTTTTTTTCCGTTCTTCTTTTTTCCGGTTGCGGATATGTCGGCTTTTTTGTCTTTGTTCCGCCCGCGAAAGTTCCGGCGGAGAAAATATTTGAAATACCGGAAGGGTACACACTCTCGGAAACCGCCCGAATGCTGGAAAACAAGGGCGTCATCCGATCCGCTTTTTTTCTGCGCGCGTACATTTCCGTCGTAAAAAACAATCATCCCGTCATTTCCGGGTTTTATTTATTGCCCGAGAAAGAATCATTGTCCATGGTGGCGGAGCGAATCGTTGCGGGAGAATATCGCATAGACCGGATCAAAATCCTCATTCCGGAAGGACTTGACGCAAAAGATCTTGAAAAATCATTTGTTTCGTCAATCCCCGTTTTTGACGGCGAAAAGTTTTTTGCCATGGCAAAAAAAGAGGAAGGTTATTTGTTTCCGGACACGTATTTCTTTTTTACCATCGTTAAACCGGAAGAAGCGATTGAAACGATGCGGACAAATTTTGATGCGAAAATAAAGCCGATTGCCGATAGAATACAAGCTTCGGGACATTCTCTTGCCGATATCGTCATCATGGCGTCTATCATTGAAAGGGAAACGGTTACGCCCGTTGATCGGCGCATCGTGTCGGGCATTTTATGGAAACGGATAAAGTTGGGAATGCCTCTTCAGGTTGACGCGGCCTTTGATTATGTGAATGGAAAATCAACACATGCTTTGACCATGGAGGATTTGCGAACCGATTCGCCGTATAATACGTACACCAATAAAGGACTTCCGCCGGGCCCGATTTGCAATCCGGGAATTGATACCATTCTTGCGGCGGCTGAACCGACAAAGACATCGTATCTCTATTATCTTTCGGATGCGAAAGGAGTCATGCACTATGCGAAGACTTTTGACGAACACAAAGTGAATAAGGTAAAATACCTGAGATAGAGTTGATTATTCCGGCGATGTCGCGCGGTCAAAATCTATCAGGTAGATGCGGGGCATTTTATTAAAATCCACATTGCCATTCTCTTTTCGGAAAAATCGGAGGCAGAAATTGTCGCCATGGGAATGCCCGTGGAGGATATTTGCTCTTGTTAAAACATTCAAAATTTCGGATGCCTTGGTTGTGAGTTGCCGCGAAAAATTACCGGACATACCCGTCCACGATTTGAGAGAGAGATCAAGCACACCGCTTGCCACATCCACCAAACCGTCTTTGTTCATTCGGAAGGAAACAATCGGTTCTATCGGCACGTAATCAAATCCGGCTTCGCGCCACATATTGTAACTTTCATACGCTTTTTGCCATGAGAGAAAAGCATCGGCGGTGATATGGCGGAATATCACCTTATTTTTCAGTTCACCGCCGACAAGAGTGGTGCCGGATCCGGATTTTTCAAATTCCGCTCTGGAAAAATTTTCTTTGGAAACCTGAGAGTAATCATACAGCGGCGGTTCCACAAGCGTGTTTCCGAATTTTTTCTTTGCCATGTCCAAAAGCTCTTTCCTTTTATTTTCTTCGGGAACCGAATGGATTACCTTGAGATAATTTCTCCACAATTCGGGATTTTCTCCCGAGATACCCTGGCGTATGAGTTTTTCGCGGAGATCTTTCGGTGCATATTCCATCATCTTGATTGACCTCTTTTTTACCGGAACAGAGTTTTTTGAGAGTCCTGTTCGTATGAATTTCATTCTCTCGTGCTCGGGAATATTGCTTATGCCATTCGCGCATTCCAACAGTACCTCTTCGTTATCCGTTTCAAATGCCTCCGTCAAAATATCCGCTCTTTCGTTCGCGCGGGCGCGCGCAATCTGCCGAATATAAAACTTTCGGATTTCCGGATCGTTTGTTTTTAACCCATCGCGTATGAGGTTGGGAATATCGTTTATCGGCAAGTCGCCGATTTTTTCTTCAAACTCTTTTTGCTTGTCGCCGGCGCTATTCGTTTCTATCTCTTTCAGGTGCATGCTTGCCGGACTTTCAGCCGGAATTGACCGAGGTAGGTCTTTCGGGAAATTTTCCTTGTTTTTCAGATACCGTTCAAATGAATGCTCGGTATTGTTTTTTTGCCCGGGTATTTCATACATTTTGAGAAACGCCGGCGCTTTTTCCTTGCCCGCCATAGCCTTGGCGGAAGCGGGCGATGTAAGATGTGTTTCCATGGGTAAATTGTAGCATATTGGCGTTTCATTGAAAAACGCACAAAAAAAGCTTACTATAAAAGGACTATGGATTTTTTCAATATAAAAAACATTCATTTCGTCGGTTTGGGCGGCATCGGCGTTTCGGCTATCGCCCGTTGCTCTGCGGCGCGCGGGGCGCGAGTATCGGGTTCCGACCGCGCGGATTTTGACGGAGCGAAAGAACTGCGGAGGCGAGGAATAAAAGTGTTCACGAAACATGACGCGAAAAATTTGCCGAAAAAAACGGAAGCGATTGTATACTCTTCGGCCGTTCCCTCCGATAATCCGGAACTTTCTTTGGCGCGAGAAAGGGGAATTCCGATGTTTGAATACGCGGAAGCGCTTGGAGAAATCATGAAAGGAAAATACGGCATCGGCGTTTCCGGAACGAACGGCAAAACGACCACGACCGCGATGCTCGGGAAAATATTGGAAGCGGACAAAATGAATCCGATGGTGATTCTCGGCGGAAAAGTTCCCGGTTGGGACGCGAATTTAAGATTGCCCAAAATACACAGGACTACCCTGTGTACACAGGGTAGTCCTGTGTATGATGTGCTGGTTGCGGAGGCGTGCGAGTATCGCCGGCATTTTTTGAAACTGTCTCCGAAAACAATCGTGCTGACGAATATTGAAGCGGAACATCTGGATTATTTCAAAGACATTGAAGACATAAAAAACGCCTTTTCCGAATATGCGGCAAAATTGCCGAAAGAAGGTTTCCTTGTGTACAACGCCGATGATAAGAATGTTGCGGCCGTTTCAAAAAAAACGCGGGCGATGAAAATTTCATGTTCGCTCCGCAAAAAAAACTCCGATGCTTTTGCGGCGGATATCCGTTATGAAAAAGGGAATCAGGTTTTTCGGGTTTGGTGGAAAGGCGAGGATTTGGGAGATTTTAAAATCGGCGT
>JBAYGK010000122.1:0-4948 GCA_041666665.1 Minisyncoccota bacterium | reverse complement strand
TGCGCTTGTTCTTCCCAACTATCAAATGGAAATGAAGTACGCGGTGATGCAGGCGATGTTAAATTCAAACGAAGTGATTACCGAAGCGACAAACTTCTGGTCGGAAAATTTCTGGCCGGTTCACTCTTTCATTGAAGCATATGAGCTGGAAGATGCGGAATATGCCGTCGTTGTGATGGGTTCACGATTCGGCACGGTAAAAGAAGCGGTAAAAATCGCCAGACGCGCGGGCAAAAAAGTCGGCGCATTGCGTATCGTTTGTTTCAGACCGTTCCCCGTGGAAAAAGTTCGCGAATCTCTTTTTGGAAAAAAAGCGGTCGCGGTACTGGATCGCATGGGAGCGTACGGCTCACCGATGGCGCCGCTTTGCGAAAGCGTTGTCGGCTCATTGATAAACGATGACCGAATGCCGAGAGTGCGCGGATTCGTTGATAGCTTGGGCGGACGAATTCTTGCGGTAGAACAAGTTCTGGAAATTATTCAATCTTTGGAACATCCTGAAAAATGGAACAAAGCGATTCGTCCGACTTGGGTTGGCGTTCGCGGAGGTGATACCATATGAACGACAATTGCAAAAATTGCCAACTTGATTTGATTGGCAACGGACAAGCCGCCTGCGCCGGATGCACGATGGATCCGATAATAAGGACAGTCATCATGCAAGCTCCGCAACCGGAACATGTTGTCGTTATCGGAGCTTCCGGATGCAATATCGTGGCGCGAACAATCTATCCGTTCACCGCGGATAGGTTCAACTCCACTCACCTTATTTTTGAAACAACGGGCGGAGCGCTGACAGGAACGCAAGCGGCGATTGAGTGGCAAAAATCGCAAGGATTGATTCCCGAGGGAGTGGATATCCGAGTAATAGGTTTTGCCGGCGATGGTGCGACCTCGGACATCGGGCTTGCTTCCCTTCTCTGCTGGCTGGAACGCGGCGACCCCGGTTTGTATGTCTGTTATGACAATAACGGATTTCAAAATACGGGAACGCAATCTTCCGGCACTGCGCCGAAAGGAGCGCACACCACGACTACGCCGCACGGGTTCCTTACTTCGCCGAATGCGCAAGGCAAAGACTTGATGCGTCTCGCTCTCTGCCAGCCCGCAACCGCCTACGCCGCGATGACCACAATTTCAACGCGGTGGCCGAACGACTTGGAACACAAGGCGAAAGAGGCCTTTGACTCAAACGGTCCGGCGTTCCTGCATGTTATCTCTCCTTGTCCGCGCGGTTGGGGTTATCCCGCCGATTTGGCGCGACACATGGGCGACATCGGCATTGGAACCGGCGTCATTCCTCTCTATCATGTGAAAAAAGTCGGCAAACGCCACTTGTGGTATTTGGATTATCTTCCCGACCGATATGTTGAATATTGGAACGGCGGAAAAATCAGCGACGACATCCACCCGATTGTTGAATGGGTGCAAAGTCAAGGTCGGTTTAAAGATTTGCTTGCAGATCCGGAAAAAATTCGGAACTATCAAGAAAATGTTGACTTGAAATGGGAAGAACTCAAAAAAATGTGCGAGCCGTACGGTTCGTAAATATTGAGCGTTCAAGAGAAAAGCATTTGTCCCGACCGGAAACGGTCGGGACTTTTTTCAAGCCAATCTTTACAGACAGATACTTTTCTGTTAGTGTTTGGGCAGAAAAAGACCAAAGAACTTTGAAAAACAACGGAGGTACCGCATGACTGATTTTACCCAACTCACCGATTTTATTCCCAAACACCAACACCGCGCATATGTGAACAGCGCAGTTCGTTTTCACACTCCCTGCACCAAAGAAGATCGTCTCGCGGCCGCGATTAAGGCCGGGTGGAATGTATTCCAATTTCCCTCAAAATATACCATCGGCGATTTCTTGTCGGATTCCGGCACGACTACGCCGACCATCGAACAGCTCGCCGCCTCGCTTTTGGGCGACGAAGCATACGGCACCAACTGGGGCTACGAACAACTGCTTGAACAGTTTGAAAAAACATTCGGCATTACGCTTCTCGGTGACAACGCAGAGTGGGAAATTTTTCTCTTCCACCAATGCCGCGCCGCGGAACATGCGCTTTTCACACAAATAGGACGAGGTAAAAAAGGACTGGTTATTCCGAGCAACGGGCACTTTGATACCACTCATGCGAATATTGAAATGAATGGTATTGAGGCGTTGGATATCGTATCCAAAAAAGATGAAAATTTTCTTGGAAACACGAATCTCGGTGAACTGAAAAAACTTCTTGAAGAAAAAAATAAAAATGTTCCGCTCGTGTGTTGTACAGTTACCAATAACACGATGGCCGGGCAACCGGTTTCTTTGGATAATATTGGCGGTATTTCATATTTCAGTAAAAAACACAAAAAACCATTTTTCTTGGACGCATGCCGATTCGCGGAAAACGCTTGGTTCATAAAAGAAAACGAACACCCCGAATTAACCATTCCGGAAATCGTTCATAAAACTTTTTCTTTGTGCGACGGCTTCACCATCTCTCTCAAAAAAGACGGCTTGGCAAATATGGGCGGCGCGCTGTGCGTCAAAAAAGGAACGGTGCTCTTTGATGAGTATCCCGACATTTTGGACAATCTTCGCGATCATCAAATTTGCACCGAAGCCCACCCAACCTACGGCGGCATGTCCGGACGCGATATCATGATTGTTGTTGAAGGTTTGAAAACGGTTGTTACAAAAGAATATTTGGATAGCCGAATACTTCAAGTGCGCGCTTTCGGCGATTATCTTGTTGAACTCGGCATTCCTGTCGTACAACCTTTCGGCGGACACGCGGTATATCTTGACGTGGATAAATTCTACGAAGGGACAACCATGCGCCGCGAAGATTTCGGCGGTATCGCATTGTCCGCGCTCCTTCTTTTAAACGGCCCGCGCGTCTGCGAACTTGGCGCTTTCGCTTTCGGTTCGTATGACCCGAAAACAGGCAAAGAAACATTTCCTCCGTTCAATTACGTGCGAATAGCCATTCCGCGAAATAAGTACGAAATTGAAGATTTGTTCTACGCCGCGGATTGCATCAAAAACCTCCATGACAAAAGAGATTTGATTCCTCGCGCCGTCTGTGTATATGGAAAAGAAAAGACTCTTCGCCACTTCAAAGCGCGGTTTGAGTTGAAAGAAAGAAAGTAACGAAAAAAACGTTGGATTGTCATCCATCTCCAAACAACCCCGACCGGAAACAGTCGGGGTGTTTTTTCGGCAAACCGGCTATTGTATCTCATTGCTTTTTATGGTATAGCAAAAGCAGGAAACCTTGAACGAGGAGGTTCTATGACAAAGACAAAGCAATATACAGCGACGGAATACAGAGAAAGTCCGACTATTTTAGACGGCAGAAAACTCGTCCCTCCATACCAAACAAAGGTAGTAGAGTTCATTGAACTCAAGAACAAAGAACAACGCGAGCGCGCCATAAAACGCGCGGGTTACAATACTTTCCTGCTTGAATCGGAAGACGTTTATATTGACCTTCTGACCGACAGCGGCGTATCGGCGATGTCCGATATGCAGTGGGCGGGAATGATGAGGGGAGATGAACGATATGCCGGAAGCAAAAGTTTCAAAAGATTGGCAAAAGCGCAACGCGACGTGTTCGGATATAACTATATGGTACCAACGCACCAAGGCCGCGGAGCGGAACATATCGCCGCACAAATCACGATTGATAAAGCGAAAGGCGGATTTATTCCGAATAACGGATATTTTACCACCAGCCGTTTTCATCAAGAACACGCGGGTGCAGTATCAATTGATGTCGGCGTTGACGAGGCAAAAGATACGCAAAGCGAATATCTCTGGAAAGGAAATATTGACACATACAAACTTCTTCAAGTTATTGAAGAAAAAGGAGCGGAGAATATCCCGTTCGTTCGCATTGAAGCGTGTTTGAACATGTTCGGAGGACAGCCGTTTTCTCTCTCAAACTTGTATGTAGTAAGTTTTCTATGCAGAGAAAATAAAATTTTCTTGTTGCTTGACGCGACGCGGCTTTCGGACAATGCCAATTTCATCAAATTCAATGAACCGGAATATGCCGATTGGACGCAAGCGGAAATCATCAGAGAAATCTGTTCGCTCACCGATTGCTGTACGATGTCTTCCAAAAAAGACCATTATGTGAACATCGGCGGATTCTTCGCGATGAACGACAAAACATTGTTCGCTAAAGCGAAAGATATCGTCGTGGTATACGAAGGCATGCCTACCTATGGCGGTATGGCGGGATATTCAATGGAAGCGCTTGCGGTCGGGATCAGAGAATCGGCAAGAGAAGATATCGTATCTCATTATCTCGCGCAATCAAAATTCCTCGGCGATGAGCTGACAAAAAGAGGCATTCCCATCGTTCTGCCGGTCGGCGCACACGGCGTATTCCTGGATGCGGAGCGATTCATTCCTCATGTCCCGCACGAACAATTCCCGGCGCAGGTTCTGGCGGCCGAACTCTACATTGAGGGCGGCGTGCGCGGAATGGAACGCGGTATTGTTTCAGGACAGCATGGAAAAGATCCGTACACCGGTTTAGAACTGGTACGGCTTACGCTTCCCCGCCGGGTACTGGGGCTTGAACACCTCATCTACGTCGTTGAAGTGATTGAAAAATTATACAAGAGACGAGAAAGCATTCATGGTCTGAAAATGACTTTTGAACCGCCTTTCCTACGTTTCTTCCAAGCGCGTTTTAAACGCATGTAAAAACAATCGGGTAACGCATTTGCGTTACCCGAGTTTTTTATTTTTTATGCCATCTCAAGCGCGGTTTTAACACGACGCATATTGTCTTCAAGCCGTTCAATGCGGTTGTCTTGCGCGCGAAGCAAAATGTATTCAATGCGATCACATCGGTCATTCACATGTCCCGTTATTCTTGCTTCGGTTTCCTTAATTTCCGATCTCATTTGCTCAAAATTTTTACTCACATCTTCAAAACCGCTC
>JBAYGK010000121.1:0-4958 GCA_041666665.1 Minisyncoccota bacterium | reverse complement strand
TTGATGATGCCAACAAGGAAAAATTCGTTCCGCACGTGATAGAGCCGACGTTCGGTTTGGACAGAACGATTCTTGCCGTTCTTTGCACTTCGTACGACGAGGAAGACGTAGAAGGTGAATTGCGCGCGGTTTTGCGCCTCCCGAAACAGCTTGCCCCGGTTAAGGTCGCCATTTTGCCGCTTTCCAAAAAAGAAGAACTTTCCGCCGTGGCGCGTCCGATTTTTGATACGCTTAAAAAAGATTTTGTCGTTCAATACGACGAAACGCAATCCATCGGAAAACGCTACCGCCGACAGGATGAAATCGGCACGCCGTATTGCGTAACCGTTGATTTTGAATCACTGAACGATAAAGCCGTAACCGTTCGTGACCGGGACACGATGAAGCAGGAGCGGATCGCGATAGAAAAACTCCCGGAGTATTTAAAAGAGAAGTTTGATTAAAAATATATGGAACAGACAAAAATAGCGATATTTAATGGAGGTAAAATTCGCAAAACATGGCATAAAGGAGAATGGTGGTATCCTCTAAAAGATGTTGCAACTGCCATTACGGAAACGTCGGACCCGAAAGGCTACAATAAAGATCTCCGTGCAAGAACACGCAATATGGAACTTTTGCGGCAATGGAAGAAGATCGGTATTCCGGTTACTACGCAGACAAAAAGGGGTCCCAAAAAATTCAACTGCGCCAATGTGGCAGGTCTTCTTTTTTATGTTGAATTTATTCCGCGAAAGGAAAAAGTCAAGGAATTCAAGAATTGGCTCGCAAAAAACTCAAAAGAAAAATAAAAGAAATCCGCCTTACGGCGGGTTTTTTTCAATAAGCATGGACATCGTCCGATTTTCTCTGTATTCTGAAAAGAGAAATACGCTCGTTTAAAAAGGGAGAAAACTATTATGAGTTTTCCGAAGAAAAATCCTCTCTGTTCGGGACACCTGAAGAAGGGAGAAAAATGCGTTATCGCGTGTCTCGGCACATTCCGCGATTTTGAACAGACCGATCCGGAGTTGACCCTAACGCTCCTCACTCCGAGTTTTGACGGTTCTGCCGGTATTGAAAATGTTGACTATTACGCCAAACCGGGGGACGGAAAAAATACCGGCTCAAAAACCGCCGGAAGGGAAATCTATGTGATTTCTTCCATCAGCGATCGCGATAAAATGACTCGCTATTTGTATGATTGTCTTGCGGTATTCGTTATCGGAAAAGACAAAAAAACAAAGACAAATATTTCTTTGTTAAACCATCAGGATCCGATGAAGTTTTTACACGAAAGGTATCGCAAACAATTCACGAATGATCTTTCGGAGAGTCTTCGCGAGATGAAAAAACGATGCGCGAAAGGAACGATTGATGTGATAATTGCCGGAGGGATGTATCTGCTGAATCATCCGGACGCCATGTGTTTATGGGAAGAGGCGGGGGAGATGCGGAAAATATACAGACAATCCATCTTGCTTTTGTCGGAAATAGTGAAAGAGGTATTCGGTTTTGAACCGGTAATCATATCCGGACCGAAGAGGGTGGAGAGAAGCGATGCGATCATGTGCGTAAACAAAACTCGGCGCATGCATATCGTGAAACCTCAGGTGGGGGAGAGTATGACGGAAAGTTTTCTTCCGCAAGATTTGAAGATTCAAGAAGAAAAGTGGCAATCCCGCTATCGTTTGGCATAAAGGAAATAAAAGAAAAGCACCCGCAAGTTTGGCGGGTGCTTCTTTTTTTATCCGACACGAAGCGTCAAAACGTGTTTGCCTGGTTTTTTCGGGTTTTTATTCCGTTCAAACATGGCCGTGGAAACAGCCGGAACTTTTTCAAAATTTCCGAAAATCTGAACCGCAACAATTTTTTTTCCGTCCGCTTTCTTGCCAAGCATTTCATGTAGTCGTGAAAACGCCTCTGAAAAAGAAAGATCGGTAAACTCTTTATGCAGTTCATTTTCCGCTTCGTCCAAAGCGCTTAAGTGCCATTCATAATCACCCTCTTTTTTCAGGGCGGACTTAACGTGTTCGGGAATTAAAAACCCCTTTTTCAATTGTAACTTCATTTTTCCTCACTTGGTTTTTGAAGTGGTTACCCGTATTAAATGTACACTATATGAAATGGATTGTCAAGAGATGATTGACAAAATTATTTAAAAGATGTATAATAAAAGGCAGGTAATCGTCCTCCTTATATGAACTTTTTGTTTCCGATATCGCATAAGGGTATCGAATTCCGCCGGATGCGGAAGTTAGGAAACAATTGTGGAACTGACGATTATCTGCTCTTTATAATAAAAAAATTGAGCAAGTAAACTTGTAGCCTCGGCTGCCTTTCATTCCATTGGTTGCGTATAATAAACGGAAATCAATGAATTCCATAGATTGCGGAAGTTAGGAATGATCCGAAGACACTGCTTGCTCGGGTAAAACATAAGCGCATCTTTCGGAGATGCGCTTATTTTATTCGTATCGTCATTCGTAGCAATTCGCAATTCATTCGTTATTTCGTATCACTATTTGTTTCCCTCCGCTTTCGTCCTTCAGGGAGTATCCCCATTGTGCGATTTCGTCGCGAATCTCGTCGCTTCGTTTCCAGTTTTTTTCGGCGCGGGCGATTTTTCTTTCTTCAAGAAGTTTTTGTATTTCTTCGGGAATGTCCGACTCTTGCATATCGGTTTCAAATTTTATTCCATGCTCGGCGAGTTTTTCTTTGTCCCAACCGAAGCCGAGTCCGAGCACTTTTTCATACTCAAGGAATGTGGCGCGTTTGTCGGCGACGGAAACGGTATTGTCTTTTGCCAGTTCCCAAAGCGATGCGATGGCCCCCGACGTTTCCAAGTCATCCTCTATGAATGATGTGAATTTTGCAACATATTCCTCGTTTGGCTTTCCGTCCGTGATTCCATATCCGAGAAACATTTCGTGAAGCCGAATAAGCGCCGTTTGCGCTCCCTCCACCGCCTCCCATGTGAAGTTTACAGTCTTGCGATAATGCGCGGTCAGAAGCCAATAGCGATAAGAGAGAGGGGAAATTCCTCTTTCTTCCAAAGTTGCCATTCGCACGAAATTATCCGCGGACTTCGCCATTTTTCCTCCTTCAATATTCACGAATCCCGAATGCATCCAGTAATTCACGAATTTTTTTCCGGTGGCGGATTCCGCCTGCGCTATCTCGTTGGTGTGGTGGACGGGGATATGATCTATTCCGCCCGTGTGGATATCAAACGTATCGCCGAGATATTTCATAGACATCGCGGAGCATTCAATATGCCAACCGGGGAAACCGATACCCCAAGGCGACGGCCACTCTTGCTGGCGCTTTTCCTTTGCCGTGTCGTTGTCCGGGGCGGAGGCGGGTCGTATCGGGTTGCTGAATTTCCAGAGCGCGAAATCGGTGCGGTTCTTTTTTTCTTCATTGGTTTCTATCCGCGCGCCTTCTTGGAGTCCGGAGATATCAAGTCGCGCGAGCTTGCCGTAGTCGGGAAATTTTGACGTATCAAAATATATCCCGTCGCCGGTTTCGTAGGTAAAGCCCTTTTCTTCCAATTTTTGGATGAGCGTGATTTGTTCGGGTATATGCTCGGTCGCCTTCGTATAACGAGTCGCGGGTGCGATGTTGAGTTTTGCAATGTCCGCATAAAAAGCATCCGTGTAAAATTTTGCGATTTCTTGCGCGGTTTTTCCTTCGCGAACGGCGCCCTTTTCCATTTTGTCTTCGCCTTCGTCTTCATCGGAAACGAGATGCCCGACGTCGGTAATGTTGATGATTTGCGTTACGTCGTAGCCGCCGTATTCCAAAGTTTTTCGCAAAATATCCGCAAAAACATACGCGCGCAGATTCCCGATGTGCGCGTAGTGATATACGGTAGGTCCGCAATTGTACATAGTAACCTTTCCTTCGCGGATTGGATTGAATTCGTCTTTTTCGCGCGTAAGAGTATTGTAGAATTTTATTACAGCCATTTTTTATAAAAGAAAAATGCGATAATGGAGGACGTGGTTGCCAGCATGATACCGATAATCAGCCAAAAATCATTGCCTTGTCCCATGAGAGGAGTATGGGTGGCATTCATTCCGAACACGCTTGCGATCAGCATCGGGGGAAAAGTGGCGAAGCTCACAAAAGTGAGGCGTTTCATAATAATGCCGGTTTTGGTTGCCAAGAGAGAGTCGTTCGTTTCGCGGAGATCAACGAGGGTTTCCTTATGCCCGTCCGCCATATTCGCCACTTTATAAAATTCTCCGGTAATAGACTGCAAATAAAAGGAAAATTCTTCCCCAAAAAACTTCAAACCCGCCGCCTCCAGCGATTTTAATACATCTTTATGAGTTCGCAATGCCTGTCTGAAATCAATGAGATCCCGGTTGATATACGAAAGCACCGCAACCATTTCATCCTCCTCTCCTTTGAAAATTCTCGCTTCCGCGTGGCTGAGGCGTTCATCAATATTTTCAAGCTCGTGTTCAAGAGAACGATAAAGTTTTCTGATGAGATGAAAAAAGAGAAATCCGGCATGTTCGCCCATATCGTGTTTGCTTAAAATGGAATTGACCTCAAACTCTTTTGAGAATTTGTGCAGAGCGTCAATGGCATCGTAATGGACGGTGATAAGGAAATTTTTTCCGATGATGAAGTCAATTTCCTGGCGAACATCCTTTTCATGATAATGGCGCAATGCCGGAAAATGCAGGATGAGATATATGGACTCTTTATGCAAATCCACTTTCGGGCGCAAGGAAGGAGAAAGGATTTCTCCTTCCACGAGGGGGTGAAGATGAAATTCCTGCGTCAGAGCGGCCGCCTCTTCTTTTGTCGGCGCCTCAACGTCAACCCACACGAGATCTTTGTGATGGTATTTGGTTATCATATGCGCTATTATAGCGCAGTTTATAAACTTTATAAAGTTCATAAAGCCGCGGCGAGAAGGCGGTGAGCAACCGCGACCGAAGATAATAAAAACAGGACAAGAG
>JBAYGK010000120.1:0-4977 GCA_041666665.1 Minisyncoccota bacterium | reverse complement strand
TTGGAAAAGGTCGAAAAAAGCGGAATTTCGCTCCGCAACATTACAAAACATTAATATTTAAAAGTCAAAATCGCACACGGTATTTATCCACTTTTACTGTCTAGACAAAGCAGTCCACTTTATTTTCTATCTTGTTCTGAACTAACTGTTTCAAAATTACTAGGCTCTTGGGTTTGAGTGTTCAAACCCCAAACATAATTATTTATACAAATTAAATTTCTTTTTTTTAAACGATTTAAGATTTGAATTGTTGGATGATAAGGAATTATTAGTCCATATTCTCGCTCAAAATCTTTTCTTAATGTGTCTGGATTTATTTCTTTGTACTTTTTAGCCCTAACTAAATGCAAAAAAAATGGAACAAAATTTTCCATGTAATCAGTTCCATGAACGTCCCAATTGGCTTTTAAAACAGCTAAACTGGTAAGGGATTTATTTGAAATCTCATTCATATACCGTAAGTATAATATGTTTAATAATCGTACTTTTTTAAAATATTTTCCAAAAAAATATTTTAAAAAAGTACTATCTTTGGGGACTAGGAGTATCTTCCATTACATGGACGGTACAGTTTTCGCGTCTCACTTCGCCGTGCTCGGCTCGTTGCGACATGCTCAAACTCTTCGATTCCTAGGCGTGAATGAAGCAGTTCATTCACTTCCCCTAGCCATGCAAAAATTCGTCCGCAAAAATAGCGGACGAATTTTTGCATGGCTAGGGGACTAGGAATCGAACCTAGATTAATAGCTTCAAAGGCTACTGTCCTACCGTTAGACGATCCCCTAATATTTGAACTTATACCGCCTATCATACAATAAAATTCAGCCAAAAACAACCTGCCCGCCGCAAGGAAACATATCCGGAAACAGTCTTACAGCCCGTATTGCTACGGGCTGTGAGCGATAGGGTGTTTGTTAATTTCCATGAGTCTTGGCATTCGGGTCTCTTGTGGCGTATAGATACGCAACCGATCCGATAATGGCGGCAAACTTCGCGACGAGCGCAAACGGATTTGCCATCCATATGATAAAACCCACAAATGTTCCGACTACAAGGCCGTCGGAGATAAAACGGACTATTTTGGCCGTTCTTTTGGCTGACATATTGTCCTCCCCCTTAGTAGGGCTTGAGGTTAAAAAGATAATTCGTATCTGTTTATATTCTACACCTTATTTGTATACTTTGTCAAGTGCGGCACATTTACTGCGGCACATTTACAGCCCGCATTTCTGCGGGCTGTCAACGATGCTGTTTTTTTATTATTTACCATAACGTTTGGGTCTTGTCGGGTCGGAATCGGCAAATGCATACACGATAATCCAGATAATGGCCAAAAATACGGCGATTGTCAGAGTGAAAGCGATAGGACTTCCCATACATACGATAAGACCTAAGATTGCCCCGAATATAAGGCCGTCGGGTACCCCACGGGCTGTGCCGGCCGTTCTTTTGCTTGACATATCGTCCTCCCCCTTATGGAGACAGATTGTTAAAAAAATTGATTTCTACACATATTTTACACCTTATTGGCTGTTTTGTCAAGCAGTCTTTTTGCATTAAAAAATGCCCCGTTTTTTTAAACGGGGCATTACTATTTTACTCTGACCACGAAATAATTTCTTCCAACACCTCTGAAAACCAAGCCGGTTCGTCGGTTGCTTCTTTTATCGGTTCAAAGCAGGCCTTTTTTTGAGGAAGCGATTTTCCAAGATCTTCAACATAAGAAAACGGGGCGCATTTGTTTCCATCCGTGTCTACGGAATATCCGGAGATAACGATATCTCTTAAAGAGTCGGCGCCGTCAACCGTTTTAAAATGGATTCTGACGGCTACGGGAAATTGAGGAGCGAGCGCGGGCGCTTTTTCCACTACCGCCGTAACGAAATTCCGTTCCGTTTGCTGTTTGCTTAAAAGAGCGCTTTCATACTCGGGATGCACCGCTACGAGAGCCGCGCCAAAAAGCAAGACGGCAATCATGAAAATCAACATTGAAAGAATCGGCCATGGACTTTTTTTGGGTTTCCATTCCGTTTTCTTTACAGGTGGCGGCGCCTTGAATGATGCTTTATTTTCTGTTCCCATTTCAATACCCTCCTTTTCCGGGTAAAAACAGCTATTATGCGGAAGAGTTAATTCCCTTTCGCGTACCTGAGTTGATTATAAGCATTAAACCGAAAAGGTCAACCGATTTAATCGCTCAAACCCATTCGTCATTCCGACCTTTGAGCCGGAATCTGCGGCGTAACAACGTGGATACTGGTTCAAGTCCGGTATGACGACGAACGAATTTTAGCCTTTTTAGAATTAAAAAAAATGATGGGTTTGAGCGGTTGCATTCTTTAAAAAACAGCGAACGCAAAAACACCGGCCGATTCAGCCGATGTTTTTTGTATGTGCAATTTTACATATTTTACATTTCTTTCGCTTCCCGCACCCGATGCGGTGTGATGCTCTTTTTTATCCCAAATGAGCCTGATCGTTCCATGTGCGCAATCTCCAGCGCAATCCGCCTCTCGGTTCTTCGCAATACGCCGCCATGGTAATACTCGTATTATTGAGCGTCATAAAATAGCGCATTTCGCGGAAAACTTCAACGCAAAGCCTCGCATCGGAAATCATCATGGCGGCGAGCACCATTTTCAAAAAAACATCATGGCTTACCACGAGAATATCTTTTTTATTATCGCGAAGGAGCATGTCTAAAACCGCCCGCGCGCGAATTTCCATCTCAAAAAGGGTTTCTTCATCCTGATACCGATCTCCCGGAGAAAGTTCTCTTTTTTCCACTTCGCCGATGATGCGGTGATATTCCTCCTCGTAATGGCTCTTGCCGATAATTTCCGACGGGCGCTTTATTTCCCGAAGAAGTTCGTCAAAAACGATCTTTTTTCCGATCTTGTTTCCTATCGTTTCCGCGGTTTCTTTTGCGCGGGTGTACGGGCTTGCAAAAATTTTATCTATGCCGATGCGCGTAAACCTCTCCGCGACAAATTGCGCCTGTTTCTTTCCCCTTTCGGAAAGCGGAATGTCGGAAGTTTGCGACCTCCCTGCGGCATTGCCGGCCGTTTCTCCGTGCCGTACGAAATAGACGCGCTTTAAAACACTATTTTTGTTCGGATTCATGATGTTGTTTTTTTTCTTTTAATATTTTTTGATATTTACCGTATGAAGTTTTCGCCAGCATGACGTCCATTTCTTCTTCGTTTTGCGGCAAAACGATATTTTTTCGCCTCAAAACGGAAAGAACGATGTCCTCAAAATCTTTATGATACGTCTTCCATTGTTCAAAAAGCGCCCGCTTTTCGTCAAGTGAAAACAAGGAAGCAAGGTAGCGAGAAAATAAAAGATTTTTAGTGGTATTTTGGCATACATCTTCCAAATAATAGTATAAACCGTTTTCAAACAACAATTCGCATAACGCTTCTTCTTTCATTTCTTTGCTCGTTTCTTTGCCAAAAGCGAATCTTCTTGCGATTTCTCCCGCATAGCCGAAAGAAAGATCGCGGGAAAAATTTCTGGACACATGATTCCCTCCGAGTTTTTTCATTTCGTGATAAATGGCGGAATGATATACGCCGAGTATCATTAAAACCTTAATGGAGGTTTTCTTCCTCAAATCGGGATTCATTGATACCGCTTCTTTAATTTTTTCGGCAAAATGCGCCGCCATATGCGATTCACGGTGGAAAAGATCAATCTCCGCATTAAGAACGGTGTCTTGAAAGAGCAATTCCGCCGCTTGTTCATAAGAAGAGCGCATCATTTCTTCCGTATCAAATTCATATTCCGGATAGATATCGGGATGGTCCAACACTTCTTCTTCCGGAACGTCAATAATCACAATTTGTTTTTTTGTATCAAAAAAATACCCTCTCAAGATTTTTGAAAAATCGGTGGTATTTTTTCCCGGTATGTTTTCTTTCCCGTCTGAAACCATCCGGAGTTTTGCGAGAATTTCACTGTCCCACCCGTATATTTCCGGCATAAAAATATCGGCTTCTTTCATTTCGCGTTCCATGTCTTTGGCGTCTTCCGCCGTTTCATGGGATGCGGAAAAATATTTCAAATACACCGGCGGCAACTTCTCGCCGTTCCATTCTTCCCCGCGAAAAAGAGCCGTGAGTTCGGCCCGAGTTTTTTCGTCTATTTCAAGAATGGGGCGGGTTTTTTCGCTCTTTTGTGCGGTCAGTCCGGTTTGTTCCATCATGTTTTTTGTTCAAATAATCGCGCGATGACAAGCTCCAGTGGCAATTCGGGAATAAACGATTTCCCGACGCCTTCCGATGCTTGAAGCAGTGCGAGGAGCAGTTCGGAAAGCTTTATTTCTTTGTTGACCGGCAAATCGGAGAGAAAAGCGAAATCGGCGGCGGTAAAATCATCGGCGAGAGAAACGCGCATGCCGGGAGTAAACCGAATCAGCATGGCGGCGCGGAGCTTTGCGATAACAAGCCGCAGAAAAACGGCAACATCAATGTTTTCGGTCGTAACTTGCCGAAGAACCGTATACGCTCTCGGTGCATCTTTTTCGTTCAATGCGGATATGAAATCGTTGACGATGGCGCTTTTCGGGATACCCGTGATGCGTTCCGTTTCATCGGCGGTTACTTTTTTCTCTTCGGAGGAAGAAAGCACTTTTTGAAGCGTTACCAGCGTGTCGCGAAAACTGCCGTCGCCGAGAAGCGCGATGATATCGGCCGAAGCGCCGTCCAGCGAACGTCCTTCCTTTTTGGCGATTTCAAGAATGAGGTTTTTTAAAATTTCTTGTCCGGGTTTCTTGAAATTGAATACCTGACACCGGGAAACGACCGTGTCGGGAAGTTTGTGAAGTTCCGTTGTGGCAAGAATGAAAACGGCATGCGCGGGAGGTTCTTCCAGCGTTTTCAAAAGCGCATTGAACGCCTCCTTGGTAAGCATGTGAACCTCGTCAATGATGTACACTTTGTACTTCCCTTCAAAAGGAAAAGTTTTCACCGCTTC
>JBAYGK010000119.1:0-5027 GCA_041666665.1 Minisyncoccota bacterium | reverse complement strand
CGCATGTCCGTTGCCGTCAAGGGTTATATTATTGCCGTCAATCTGCACGGTTTCCGAAATGTCTTGCTTGAGCGCGCAGGTTTTTGTCGTTTGGTTCCAGTTTCCGATTGAGGCGCAATCGCCACCCGTATCCGAAATGAATTTTGTGCTTTTTCTGGTTTGGATGAAAACGAAATGGCGAACGCTTATGTCTTGAGTATAGGAGTATGTTCCATCATCGTCTGAGGTAAATTGCACGAGATGGTGATAATCGTCTTCGTATTTATAGTAGGTCGTGTTTTTGAGCAAGCCGGAGAGGGTGATTTGGGTCGTTGCGGCAGTGGTGGTTGCAAACATCATGGTTATCACTTTCGGAATTGAGGTCAATGTAAGGTCAACGGTTTCCGCGCTGTCAAGCACAATGTTCAGATATTCACTGTCGGTGATGGCGAAATGCGTACCGATTCCGGCTGTTTCTCCTCTCATGCGGGACGGATCGGTCGGCATGCGAAAATCGGCGGGAGAGGAGGGCGCAGGAGAAGTAAAAGCTTTTTTGGCATAAAAAATTCCCGCGAAAGCGAGTGATGAAAGTATTGTTAAAGTAAGTGTTAGAAAGAAAATCTTACGATGAACCGGCAATTCCAAAAACTTTTTCTTCATGTATTTATTTTAAATTAACGAGTAATTTCAATACTCATATTATACCAAGTAGAAAAATCCCCCGCTAATTGTTGGCGGGGGATAAGTTTGATAAGTAACAATCAACCGTTAAATTCATTTTTCCGATTTTTGCACTTCCAACAGCGCTATGATATACAAGCTCTCCGCCCAGGCGAGCGGGATATTTTTGTTCGGCTCCTCGCTGTTTGAAAGATACAGCTCGGGAAGTTTGTGTTCGGGGGTCAAAATTTTTTCCGTTTTTTCAAGATAGAAACGCGCTTTTTCCAAGTCGCCGCGCCTCGCGTAAATGATGGCGAGCCACGGAAACCCCATCGTCCATTCCGCCTCTTCGCTCCATTCGTCAATTTCGTTTTTATTGTAATATCGGTCGGTTTTGTAGCGGATAACGCCGCGTCCCTTCATGAGATGGTATTCAATGTTTTTTAAAATCTCATTTTCCATTTCACCGCCGAGAATTCCGTAAGGATAAGAGAGGGAAAGAAGAGAGAGATCGGTGAATTTCGTTTTTGATTCGCGCGGCAAGATGTTTTTGAGAGCATCTTCTCCGTTTTTTATCATCCCCTCGGGAATTTTCACAAAAGAAAGTCCCGAAAGTTTTTTAAGCGCGGAAACAACGGCCCCGATGGAAGAAGCGTGGCGTTCCTGATATTCTTCCCACACCCCGTTGTCCGCATCATTCCAATATTCAATGCTGTTCAAATAATCCGTCAATCTTTGCACTATTCGTTTGTCATCCTCCGTTTCCAAAACGGCAATTCCTTTTATTTCCAGATCGGCAAGCTTGAAAAGAATCGCGCCCACCGCGTCGTTTTGCTTATTCCCCCATTCTTCCCAATACTCTTCAAATGTTTCCGGATTGTATCGCGCGTGGATGTATTGCCATGTTTCGTGCGGTTTGTGCTCTATCGCCCAGTTTATTTTATCTTCGTGTTTCAAAAAAAGATTGAGGATGGCGCGCCAAACTTTCTTGACCGTTTCAAGGTCTCCCGCTTCTTCAAAACAAAGCGCGGTGTAAAAGTTATCGCGAAGCCACGCCTTATCATAGCCCGTCTCCGTTTTCGGCGCCGCCGCGGGAAAAAGACCGCTTTCGGATTGAAGCGAGCGCAAAATATTCAAATGTTCTTGAATTTTCTCTTCTGTTGTCATGGTGCGACGAATTATTTTAGCAAGTGTGAAAATTTTTCAATTTCTTCCAATATGAGTTTTTCCATTCCGGCGTAATTGGGGTCTTCCGCTTTTTTACTCCCCGCTTCGGCGGCAAGAGCGCATACTTTTTCCATTTCTTGATATACGGCAAGAAATTTTGCGGCGATAATTGTGCGCAAATACATTTCTCTTGACGAAGAAAAACTCTTCAATGCTTCCTCCGCTTCGTGAAGAACCGTTTCCGCCGCCCGAACTTTCATTTGCGCCTCCGCCGTCATTTCATCCTGTTTGTTTCCTTCGCGTATCTCTCGCTCCGTTCCGCCGTATGCAAAATGTCCGCTTTCCTTTTTGTTTTCGCGCAATTCAAAAAGTTTTGCTTCCATTTGTTCCCGAACATGGGGAAAAACATTGTATTCTTTTTTTGTTTCTTGAGGCTGTGTTTCCATGAAAAACAGTATACCCCGAAGAGTATTTTAATTCAAACGAAAAACCGCCCCAATCTGCGTTGAGGCGGTTTCGTCTAAAATGTTGTCGCGCCATAATGGGCGCAAATGGACGCCAAGAGCATATCCCACGCGAAGTGGGCGGCCGTCACCGAACCGAGGGCTTTCGCATACCTTCTTTGCATGCCTCCGCATTTCAAAAACAAGATGCAATAGGCAATGCCTCCCGCTCCTTGGAAAAAAAAGTGGCTCATTCCACCATGCAAGCTTCCGAAATAAAGTTGGAGCGAAAAGATCATCGGAAACATCATCCAATGGGGCAGTTTCAATTCCAAAAGAAGCGCAACGGGAAGCCGATACTTTACTTCCTCCCAAAAGACTATCCACAGTATTATAAAAGGGAAAGAAAAAGCGTATATGGAATACTCTTTACCCGCGACAGGAGAAAGTTTGATTCCGAGAAAATGAAAAATATCAGACATTCCCGCCGTATAAAAATATTGAGCGACCGTAACAAACAAAATCGCCAGAACAAGGTTCTTTCGCCCGCAAATTTCCGTTGAAAGCCATTTCATGAAAAAACTCCTTTTTTGAATCCGATTCAAAAAACAAAACACGGTGTCTGATTTGACAGTATAACTATGCCGAAGATAAGTCAAATAATGACGGCGAGTTGAAAAAGATTTATACTGTATCCATGAAACGCCTTTTTTATATCCTTGCCGCATTTGCCGTTCTCTTCCCTTCTTCTTTCGCGTTTGCGAGCGATGATTGGAAAATACCAAGCATGGCGAGCGCCATTATCATACAGGAGGACGGACTTGTCAGAATCACGGAAACCATCGTGGCGGATTTCGGCACGGTTCCAAAACACGGCATATATCGCTATATTCCGGTGGGATATCGGGCTTCCGACGGGAAAACGCTGGCGATAAAAGTAACCGTGAATTCCGTCACGGACGGAGAGAAACCTCTTTCCTATACGACAGCCTATACCGGCGGCAACATGAGCTTGAAAATCGGGGATCCGAACAAAACTTTTTCGGGAAAACAAACCTATGTTCTTGACTACACCGTGCGCGGCATTTTGAGGGCTTTTCCGAATTACGACGAATTATATTGGAATGTTACGGGAAATAAATGGGGCGTGGCGATTGAACGCGCTTCCGCAACCGTTTCTTTGCCCAAAGAGGGTATCGTGCAGATGAGTTGTTATGCCGGAGGCAACGGTACGAACAATTACTGCGAGAGCAAAAAAAGTTCCGAAAACACCGCAAACTTTTCATGGTCAAAACCCCTGCAAAAAGGCGAAGAAATGACCATTGCTCTCGGTTTTGCTTCCAAAATGGTCCCGCTTTTGCCGCCCCTCGCGGAAGACGTTCCTCCGACAAATAACGCCGCAACTTTTTCCGCTCTCGCTTTTCTTCTTTCTTTTGCGGGAACGCTGATTTTTTGCATTGCGGCGCTCTCGCGACTCTGGCAAAAAAAGGGGCGGGATGCGACCTCTTCGGGAGAAACCGCGCCCCTGTTCGGCAAAAAAACCATTATCGCCGAATACGAATCTCCGCTCGGGTTGCGCCCCGGAGAAATCGGCGCGCTTATTGATGAAACGGCGGACACCGTTGACATTACGGCAACCATCATAGATCTCGCTTCCAGAGGTTTCCTCACTATTGAAGAGATACCGAAAAAATGGTTTTTGGGCAATACCGATTATGCGCTGACAAAAACATCGCTCGCGAACGAGAAACTTCTCGCATACGAAAAAACGCTATTACAGGCTCTTTTTAAAGACCGTAAGAGCGCTTCCCTTTCCTCGTTCTTTCAAATTCTCGCAAATGATCAAAATCCTTCCCTTCAAAAGAAAGAGGAAAGCGTAAAAATTTCCGACCTTAAAAATTCTTTTTACAAAGACCTCGTGGAGATTAAAAAAGAATTGTATCTCGCCGTGTCTGAAAAAAACCTTTTTGAAGAAAATCCGCAAACGGCAAGAATGAAATACATGGGATTCGCGCTCGCAATGACCGTTGCCGGATTGATTCTCTCCACGCTCACGGGACCGCTTCAAGGCGGAGCTTTTTCCGGCATGGGACTCGGCTTGATATTTTCCGGCGTGCTGTTTTTCATCGTTGCACAAAGGGCAATGCCGAAAAAAACTCCGCTCGGATACGAAACGTATCTCAAGGCGGAAGGATACAAACTTTTCATTTCGGAAACGGAAAAACACCGCGCGGTCTTTTATGAAAAACAAAATATGTTTATGGACGTGCTTCCTTACGCAATCGTGTTCGGCGTCACAAAAAAACTCGCCGATGCGATGAAAGACACGGGGATGAAAGCGTCGGAACCGTCGTGGTATCATGGAACCGCTCCGTTTAACGCCGCGCTCTTCGCAACAAATATGGGAGACCTTTCAAAATCAATCGGCGCGGCCATGGCAAGCGCCCCCGGCGGGAGCGGTTCCGGCGGCGGAGGCTTCTCGGGAGGAGGATTCGGGGGCGGGGGAGGAGGAAGCTGGTAGGTAAAAAATGAATTTCTAATTCCCAATTCCTAATTTCCAATAAAATGTCCAAATGTTTGAATGTCAAAAATCATGTTTTTAACATTCGGATTTTTGCCGGAAACAAAAGCAGTTTCACTCTTATATTTCTTGCACTCGCTCGGAAATGTAAGTTGCGACTTCCATTTCTCTCGCTCGTTTAGAAATAAAAGCAGTTTCACTCTTATATTTCTTGCTCTCGCTCGGAAATGTAAGTTGCGACTTCCATTTCTCTCGCT
>JBAYGK010000118.1:0-5091 GCA_041666665.1 Minisyncoccota bacterium | reverse complement strand
CAAGTTAGGCTCCTTCTCATATAATTTAACCTAAGAATTATAAGGTGACCTGCCTTTAGTATACACTCTCGTTTTTTTTTCGCAAAAAAATAATCCACAGGAAAATTTGTTATCCCTTGACGGAAACATGAAGCGAATTTTAGGAATTTTATCCGCCCATATTGCAAATAAACCGCGGAAATCACAAATCCAAAATTACAAGCTCCAAATAAATTCAAAATTATAAAAAACAAAATCTCAAACATTTAAAATTTGAGATTTTGAATTTGTGATTTATTTGGAACTTATAATTTGAAATTTGAGATTTTGAATAAAAAAATTATTATTCCGGCCTGCTGTCCAAATTGACATTATAGAGTATCTCCTCGTTGATAAGCCTGTAATTTAAAATCTCGTCTTTCTTGAACCAGATTTTTATTTCCCGCTCAGCCTCTTCCGGTTTATCCGAGCAGTGAATGAGATTTCTCACCGCGCGCGTATCGGTATTGGCGATGCGGTAGGAATCAATGGTGAGGTCTCCTCGTATCGTTCCGACATCGGAAGAAAGAGGCTCCGTACCGCCTGCGTGTTTTCGCACGATGCCGACCGCCTCGTTTCCCTGCCAAACCATAACCACCACCGGCCCGCTTGTCAGAAAGTCCGCGAGAGCTCTTACAATGTCGCGTCCGTATTCAACCGCGCTTTTCCTAACTCTTTTTCCCGCCGCCTTCATTGATGCAACCGTTTTTGAACCTTTGTCCTCGCACCACGTATCGTCTTTGAAATAATGCCCCATCGCCTGCTCTCTCGTCGGCACCACTATTTTGAGCGCGATGAGTTTGAGCCCCGTTCGTTCAATACGGTGAACAATTTCGCCGATCAAGGTTCTCTGAACCGCATCGGGTTTGAGTAAAACGAATGTCCGCTCCTTTTTTGGATGTGTGATTTCCATGTTTTTATTGGTTATCTTTTTAATAAGCTACCCTCATCCGCCGGACGGGGTTTATAACCCCGTCCGAAACATTTGGAAACAACACGGAAAGTGATATGTTCAAACGTTTCGAACGAAGGTACAACCTTCGTTCGGCGACGAAGTAATCATTCTCATGTATTTTCATGTTTGCCTCAGTATACCAAAAAACAGCCCGTCTGCAACGCCCTTTAATCGTAAATATCATGTGTTCCTATTCGGTAAAACCGAACAGTATTTTTATCCGCAAAGTCAAAAATGATTCTATAAGAATAGTTTATGGAAAAAGACAAAAAACCTTCAAATTCTCCGGTGAGTTTATGAGTTTTAAGGCGCGGATCAAACGGATATTTTCGAAATATCTCTTCTTTTGCTTCCGCAACTGATTTTACTTCATCCGATAATTTTTTGTATTCGCGTGCGAATTTTGGCGAGTAAAAAATTATCATATTATCGCAAATCACGAAGAGACTTTAATATCTTTCCTCCGCCGCGCCGAAATAATTCTTTTTCTTGATGCAACTCCTGTACTAATCGCATCTTTCGATGTTCCCGAAACACATGCCGAAAAAACTCGCTGGTCGTAGCAAATCCGCCGATCTTGATTTCCGTTCTCACTTCTTCCGCCATTGCTTCGGGAAGAGAGATGTTTATAATGCTCCGTGTCGTTTTTAACATAATTTTATTGTATTACACTGTATTACTTTTTATTACATTGTATTACAATAAAAAAATAAAGTCAAGAAAAATATCGCAGTATACCAAAAAACAGCATACATGCAACAAAAAAACCTCCGCCGAATGAACGACGGAGATTTTGTATTTTTTATTCTTGCTTGTGGGGTAGATGATGCAAAATATCCCAACCCCACCAGGTGTTTGATATTGACAAAACAGCGACACCCCAATACTGAAAAACCGGTATGTTTGCATCTCCATAGTTTATAATGCAACCAATAATGCCAAAAATGCCGATAATCAGGAAAAGCCACCCATCAAATTTAGTCATTTTCTTCTCCTTCAAAACAATTTCAAAAGGACAAATTTATCCTCATTTTAGTATAATAAATTGTTGCCAATATGTCAAGTTCCTGTCGACGTGGATTCCCCTTTTCAAGGGAATAATCGATTTTTTGTCATTCGTTCGTCGTTTCCTTTTCCTTATACTTGCCCCATATACTCTGTTTATCGCTTATACTTCGCCAAAATCTCCGCCTCAATCTGATCTCTGTCTCTTCCAAATTTCAGGTATGAAAGTTCTTTGATGAGCGGGACCATTTCCCGATTTCCTCTCTCCGGCGCCATGGATTTCAGATTAAACGGCTTTCCCGGCTGTCCGCCGATCAGCATTTTCATGTAGGCGTTGTAATTTTCCAGTTTGATGATATCGCCTTCCGTGAAAACCGGATCAAATTGTTTCGCCAAAAATTCCGCATCTTCGGTGCCGACGCGGAATACCGCCATAGAACCGACATTCCCGAAAACGGAATCTTTGATGCTGTCTTGAAGCTGGGCGATGAACTGATGGGCGATATTGAGAGAAAGACGGTATTTTCTCGCCTCGGAAAGGATGGTGGAAATGGAATCGGTGGTGACATTCTGAAACTCGTCAATGTAGAGATAAAAATCATTCGGTTTTTCTCCTTTGGTCGCCATGTCAACGCGCGAAAGAGCCGCCATTAATATTTTTCCGACGATGACAAGTCCGAGAAGGCTGGAATTGATGTCGCCCAATCTTCCCTTCGCGAGATTGACGAGCAGTATTTTCTTTTCATCCATGACTTTGCGGAAATTGAAAGCGGATTTCTCCTGCGCGATAATCGGACGCATGATGTCATTGGAAATGAACACGTCAAATTTGTTCGTAATATACGGAACATAGTTCGCAAGCGATTGTTCCCCGGTCGTTTTCTCGGCATTTTGCCAGAATTGCGTGATAATCGGATTTTTGCAGTGGGAAAGTTTCATCTCGCGGAACGCTTTGTCGCCGAGCACGCGGCCGATTTCCATAAGCGTTGAACCCGATTCGGGATGTTCAAGCACGAGCAACGCGGAATTGCGGAAATATTGTTCAAAGGCGGGACCTCCGGCAACTTTCATGTCAAACAACTTGTTGAAAATGGAAAGCATTTCGTTAACGACAAAAGTCTTTTGTTCGGGAAATCTTTCATCAAATTCAAGCATGTTGAGACCCATGGGGCGCGGCATGTAACTCGGGTCAAAATAAATGACATCGTCAACGCGATTGCGCGGAATGTTGGCGAGAATATCTTCAATATCCGTTCCGTGCGGGTCTATCATGCACACGCCATCGCCGTTCTTTATGTCCTGAACGATCATGTTTTTCAAAAGAACGGTTTTACCGGTACCGGTCTGTCCGATAACGTAGAAGTGCCGAACGCGATCTTCTTTCGCGAAATGTATTTCTTTTTTCGTTCCCCGATAATCGTTGATGCCGAGCAGTACGCCTTCGTCCGTCATGTTCATCGGCGCCGGAGCGATGCCCGCCCGCGCTTCTTTGAGCTGAGGCATATTGGTATCGCCGACGGGAAAATGAAGAATGGAAGAAAGCTCTTTCAGGTTGAGAGGGAAACTCGCTTTATCCGAAAAAATACGGTAACTGAAATTGTGAAGAAAATCGGAAAGCGACTCTCCTTTCAATCCTTTCCATTTCAGGCCGTTTCCGTTCGGATCATTGAATTGCTGAAAGGCGGACTCCAATTCGGAAAGGATTTGTTCGGCGCGCCCCCGACTTCCCGCCGAAGCGACGATGCGGATATTCGTATCAAGGATCGGGAGCGCTATTTTTTCTTCAATTTTTTTAATGACATTTTCATCAATGGGGTCTTTATGCTCGTCTTTTTTGTCGTCATGCGTTTTGTTTTCTTTCCAGAATATTGAGGCTGTTTTCCACACATCGCCCAAAAATGTTTTCGGGAAATCCGTCGCTTCTTTCACTTTCACTCCGTTCTTTATTTTCTTCAGGGCATTTTTGTACAAAAACGAATATTTTTCTCCGACGGGAGAAACCATAAGCTGTATGGACGCTCCTTCGCCGAGACGTGAAAGTTTTGAAAAAACATTCAAGACGACATTGAGCGGATCATATTCAAATTCATCGTATGTTTTTATCGGAAACACGATGTTTCCCGACGGCTTCGCGTATGATCCGACGGAAATGCCGTCGGTATTGAACGAATTGTAGTCGTTTTTGGTTTCAACCACGCTCGCATCCGGAAAAACCGCCATCACCTGCTTTTCAAAAAGATCTCGTTTTTCATCGGGAACCGCCACATAAAAAGACACTTCATCGCTGTCAAAAGGCAATGCAATTTCAAGAGAATAATAGTTTTTGTAAGAATGTTTGACTTTTTCCAAATCCACCGAAATCATGCCGGCATAAAACTGTTCCATTCCGGAAATAAGCTCTTTCAGTCCTTTCTTTTCGTTTTCTTTGCCCGTGAGAGGAAGGGACACCTCAAAAAGAGTCATATGGAGTTCTTCAAGCAACCGTTCCGTCCCCCACCCTTTTTTCAAACCTTCGTCTTGCACGGCTTTGATATACTGAACGAGAACGCGGTGAAAATCGTCCTCCAAATGCGGATTGCACAATCCCGCAACCACGGAAAGAGCGTTCATTATTCCCCTCTCCTGCAAAACGCCGAGAAGTTCCTCCATTTGAGAATCGTGCGTTTCGGGAGCGAGATCAAGAATGATGGCGTCCACCTCGTGTTTCTCCATTCTGTGTCCTTCCGCAAGGGCTTCTGAAGGAATGATCGTTTTATATTGCGCAAGATTCTCGCTGATGAGTTTTTCCGTATTCGTTTCCATTCCCAACTGTTCCAGCTTCTCTTCTTGTTCTTTTACCGCCGCGCGCAAAAAAGTAAGTTCCTCTTCGGGGTTGGCGAATTTTTGCGAAATTTTGAGATTTTTTTCCATGATAATAATTATACCGCAAAAAACCATGATATAAAAGTGATATCCGAGCGCATGGTGCTAATTAATTTTACCAACAAGCAAGAAGAAATCATGGACAAAGGTCTTTCCTTAAGGAGGAATGGAGCGAAGCGAAATGACGGGGAAAGGAGAGACCTTGGGGAATGATTTCTGTTGCGGAAAGAAAACCTCTATTTATAGCTATT
>JBAYGK010000117.1:0-5154 GCA_041666665.1 Minisyncoccota bacterium | reverse complement strand
CGGAGAATCTCTCCTTAAGTGGCTCGGCGATTGGGTAAATCCTCACGATGATTCGGCTTCTTTGGGACTTGAACTTCAGAATAATGTTGCCGGAACTCCTTCGGAAGGAAACCAACTCGCGGAGCTTGACGGTTATCATCCGGTGAAAATCTATCAAAACATCACCACTATCCCCGGAAAGGATTATACTCTCACTTTCAAATATTCTCCGCGGCCCGGAACGGCGCTTGGGAATAACGTGCTTGAGATTCGGAAAGACGGCGTCGCTCTCGGAGAACAGATCTCACGCGGAAGCGAAGCGTCCGATACCGAATGGACGACCGAAAGCCGCACGTTCACCGCTACCGGCGACACGACCAAGATTGAATTTGCCGATGTGAGCGCTTCCGATGACGGCTATGGAACGTACATTGATGACGTAAGCCTTTACTGTGTTGTTCCCGAGCCGGCAGACCCGATGATTACGGTCATCAAGCATGTCATTAACGACAACGGCGGAACAAAAATCGCTTCCGAGTTCACCCTCACGGTAAATCTTCTAAGAGAAGTTTCTTTCTCCTCCGTCATATCCGATTTCTTCGGTCCTGCCGAGGCGCTTGCTTTTGCCCTTGATAAAATCTGGGCCGGTGAATCTTTCTCCGGAGATGAAAGGGGTACTGATGTTTACTTTGAAGGCGCGAGCCGTTATACCGTAACGGAAGATGAAGAGGAGGGTTATACAACCACATACAGCGAAGGATGCGAGGGAAGCATTGAACCCGGCGAAACCGCGGTCTGTACCGTTACCAACGACGACATTGCTCCGGAAGTTACCGATGTTTGTTCAAACATGGAAGGGGCTCAAGCGGAAATTCCCGCGGGATATCATCGCAGTGGCGAGACCTTGTGTTTGAGAGATGTCGGAAATAACGGCGGTGGCGGTGCGGTCAATCCGGCATATCTTGGAAATCCGATTCTTCCCCAAGGCCTCGTTTTGGGCGCTTCCACCACCGATGAAGATATTGCCGCCGTTTGCGGTGCGCCGTATCTCACGGATTATCTGAAGAAAGGAAAGAAGAACAACGTTGAACAAGTAACCAAACTTCAGGAATTCCTGAACAAGGAACTCGGACTCAATATTCCGGTTACCGGTTTCTTCGGACCGTTGACTTTTGACGCGGTAAAACAATTCCAACAGGCAAACGCCGACCAGATTTTGGCGCCATGGGTTCCTTTCGGACTCACCGATAAAAAGCCGACCGGATATGTCTACAAGACGACGAAGCGCTGGATTAATCTTATGGAGTGCAAAAATCAGGATATTCCGATGCCGTCGCTTCCATAATATCTTTATAATAAGCCAAGAAATACCTCATTCAGCCAATTGGCAGAGCGGGGTATTTCTTTGCCGAGTTTACCAAGGGCAGCCCTATGTATTTACATAGGGCTGCCCTTGGTAAACTTTTTTTTGGGTGTTTCTTTTTTTCTGGTTTTATGGTATAATATATGTGTAAAAAAAATATAAAATGAAGCTCAAAAAATATTTTATTCCGCATAATGCGAATGACTACAAGCCTCACATTTTTCGTGTCAGGGCGGTTTTGGGCATGACGGCGGTCATTGGATTTTTCTTTCTTTTTGCGTTTTCATTAAACACGATAGTGATACGAAGCGGGTCGTCCATGCTCGGATCGGTGGTATCTTCGGTGTTGACGGAACTCACCAATACGGATCGGGCGGGAAATAAATTGGCAATGCTTACGGTCAGTCCGAATCTTGAACGCGTGGCGCAGATGAAAGCGAATGACATGGCGGAGAAGGGGTATTTCGCGCACACTTCGCCGGAAGGAAAAACGCCGTGGTATTGGTTTCGCCAAGCGGGATACAATTATTCGTATGCGGGAGAAAATCTTGCCGTGTATTTTTCCGACTCCGCCGAACTGGAAAAGGCGTGGATGAATTCTCCTTCGCATCGCGCAAATATTCTCAATTCAAATTTTACCGAAGTGGGCATCGCCATGGCGCTGGGGACATATCAGGGGGTAGACACGGTATATGTCGTGCAGGCATTCGGACGGCCGAGCAGGCGCGTCGCTTCCGCCCCGGTAAAAAATACTGAAGTTCTTCCCGTAAAAAATATTCCCGCGGGGACGACAACGGACAAACTCGCCGTCGCGGAAAAGCCGATAGTAAAAGGCGCGGCGACTCCGCCCGAAGAGATGTTCATCGCGATTGAGAACAACGAAGAACCTGCCGTCGCGCCGGAAGAGAATCTCGCCTCCGGAACCCCCGTGGTTGCAAAAACGGCGGCGGAAGATGCCGCACCGACAATTTTGAAAGTTGTCGCTTCTCCGAAAACGCTTTTGAAAACGGTCTACTCATTTTTGGCGATATTCATTGCGATTGCGCTCGTGCTGATGATCGGCATTGAAATCAAACGCCAGCATCCGAGGCACATCGCTTACGGCGTGGCGCTCTTGGCTCTCATGGCCATATTGCTCTACGTCTGGCAGTCCTTCTTCTTCGGAACGCTTTTGATTGTTTAGCCGTAATTTTACAAGGGGAGTCCTTGTAAAATTAGAGATAATTCCTAATTTTTGTAAATTACAAGGACTCCCCTTGTAAAGAGGCTGGCGCTCGGGGTATAATCGACAGATGGAAAGAAAATTTGATTTTAGTATTGACGAATACTACCACGTTTATAGTCGTGGCGTTGAACGACGAGAAATATTTCTCAACAATGGGGATAGAGAAAGATTTATGCGCTTGCTATATCTTTCGAACAGCATGAAGGCAATTCGCTATACTGATTTTAAAAATCTATCTTACTCCCAAATTAATCGCGGCGAATCCCGCACTTCTATCGGTGCCTATTGTTTTATGCCGAATCATTTTCATTTACTTCTCAGAGAAACAACAGAGAGTGGAATAAGTTCTTTTATGGGAAAATTACTGACTGCATATTCAATGTATTTTAATAAAAAATACAAACGAACCGGATCTTTATTTGAAGGAACTTTCCGCGCGGAACATGTCGATAATGATAACTATCTAAAATATCTTTTTGCTTATATTCATCTGAACCCAATCAAACTCATAGAACCTGAATGGAAAGAGCGTGGCATTACAAATAAAATTGCCGCGAAAAAATATCTCGAAAAATATTACCATAGCAGCTATGAGGATCATATCGGAGTAAAAAGAGAAGAAGGACTGATTTTAGCCAAAGATGCCTTTCCAGAATATTTTGATACACCGCACGATTTCAGCGATTTTATAAATGATTGGCTGATGTATCGAGATGATGGCAACTCAGATGTTTACAAGGGGAGTCCTTGTAAATTACAAGGACTCCCCTTGTAAATCTACTCGTTTATCGCCTGCTCTCAAGCGCGTCTCTTAGTGTGTCTTTGTCGGAATATTCCAGTTCGGTTCCGCTTGAGAGGCCTCGGCCGAGGGCGGTGATGGAGAGGGAATATTTTTCCGCGAGGGGTTCAAGAATTTTGAGGAGATACGCAGTGGTGTTTTCTCCTTCGGCGTTGGCGTTCATCGCCAGCACCACTTCCCGGAGTCCGTCGTTTTTTGCGCGTTCCTGCACGGTATGAAAAAGGTCTTTCGCCCGTATTTTTTTTGCCGGCTCTTTTTCCAAAACAGGAACGGCGCCGCCGAGAATGAAATAAAATCCGTTCCAAAGTCCCGTCTTGTTCATGTTTTCAAAATCAACGTCTTTTTCCACGATGAGAAGCATCGTTTTATCTCTTTCTTCTTCTCGGCAGATCCCGCAAAGTTTTTCTTCTTCGCCGGTCTTTTGAAAATATCGGAAACAAGAAACGCATTGCGTTATTTCTTCGCCGAGCCGAATCAAAGCGAGAGAAAAATCCTCGCGGAACGCCGGGTCTTTTGACAGCAAAAAATAAACGAATCGTTTCGCTTGGCGAGGTCCGATGCCGGGGAACTTGCTGAAACTTTCAATTAATGCGTCTATAGGGTTCATAAAAAATTGATTTATTATTTTGTAGTTGTCGTGCCCATTCCCCTCTTCAGAGGGGAAGGTTGGGATGGGGTGTGATCACGAGATGTAGTTCCAAACACCACCCCACCTCAATCCTCACCCTCTGAAGAGGGGAGGAGGCACGACAACTCTTGACAAAAATTTTATTTAGTGTATCATATAAATCGGGTTCTTTAATTTAACGAAAAAGAAAGGAGAAATAAGATGAAAATGAATAGTAAAAAGTTGGAAACGATAATAGCCATTGGCCTTATTTTGATGGTAGTTGGTTGTTTTATGCTCATCAGCCATCCCGTCATATTTGTCATTGGCGCTACGATGGCATCGGTTGGGTATATGATATTTATCTGGAACATATAAATTCACTTCAAGGCATATCTTAACTGGTATGCCTTTTTGCTTGTCACGCCGTAGCTCGGTGGAGAGCGAAGGCGGGTTTGTCGTCGTACTTTATGAACTTGATAAACTTTATAACTTGATGAACTGATTAAAACCCATCAAAATCGTCAATCTTTGCCGAACCGGGGACGATGTTCTGCTCAATATCAAGGAAGGTCGTTTTGTCGGCGTCAAAGTACAGATCCACTTTTCCGGTCGGTCCGTTCCTGTGTTTTTCAATGAGGATTTCCGCGTTTTGTTTTTTTCCGGCACCGTCTTCGTTCTGTTCGCGATGGATGAACATGACGACATCGGCGTCCTGTTCAATGGAACCGGAATCGCGGAGGTCGGACAGCCTCGGTTTGCCTCCTCGCTGTTCAACGGCGCGGGAGAGCTGAGAGAGGGCGAGAACGGGAACATCAAGTTCGCGGGCAAGACCCTTGAGAGCGCGGGAAATTTCGGTGACCTGCTGAACCATGGATTCAATATTGCGCGACGGCGCCATGAGTTGGAGATAGTCCACGATGATGAGTCCGAGGCCGTGTTCGCTTTTGATGCGCCGCGCGGTTGATCGCATTTTTATGATGGTATTGCCCGCCTGGTCGTCAATGAAGATGGGCGCTTTGCCGAGTCGCGCCATCGCGTCGCGGATGTGCGTGAATTCTTCATCGGAAGAAATTTTCCCCGTGCGTATTTTCCACGAGTCAACGCGCGATTCGGAAGAAAGCATGCGGTCAACGAGTTGTTGAGCGCTCATTTCAAGAGAAAAAATACAGATGGGAATG
>JBAYGK010000116.1:0-5158 GCA_041666665.1 Minisyncoccota bacterium | reverse complement strand
AGAAGAAATCATGGACAAAGGTCTTTCCTTAAGGAGGAATGGAGCGAAGCGAAATGACGGGGAAAGGAGAGACCTTGGGGAATGATTTCTGTTGCGGAAAGAAAACCTCTATTTATAGCTATTTTAATTAGCACTATGCGCATCCGAGTCAAAAAAACAAAAACCCTTCCGTTTTTTTCCGGAGGGTTTTGTTTTTTATGGAAAGGTCGGCAGATATGGCGTTACGTCAGTATTTCCGGTCCGTCTTTGGTGATGGCAATGGTGTGTTCAAAATGAGCCGAAAGAGAACGGTCGGCGGTGCGATAGGTATAACCGTCTTTATCCAAAACGATTCCCCTCTTTCCTTCATTCAACATCGGCTCAATCGCGATAACCATTCCGGCTTTGAGTTTCGCTCCGACCCCTTTTTTGGTGCCAAAATTCGGGATGTAAGGATCTTCGTGCACTCCGCGTCCGACGCCGTGTCCCCCGAGCTCGCGCACGATTCCGTATTTAAACGGCCGCACGAATGTTTCAATGGCATACCCGATATCTCCCACATGCGCGCCGACTTTAGCCGCCGCAATGCCGACCTCCAGCGCTTTTTTCGTCACGTCCATAAGCTTCTGCGCTTTTTCGCTTATTTTTCCGACGGCGACGGTTCGCGCGCTATCGGTAATCATGGTATGATGCGAAACCCCCATATCAAGCCCGATGATATCACCCTCTTTCAAAATCCGTTCTTTGGGAATACCGTGCACAATTTCATCATTGACGGAAAGACAAATGGCCCCCGGATAAGGAAAGCTTGCTCCGTAAGGCTGATAGCCGAGAAACGGCGCGGTGTCCCCCATTTTTAAAACGAGTTTTTGCGCAATGGCATCAAGTTCTCCGGTGGTTACTCCCGGACGCACCGCTTTTTCCACTTCATCCAAAATATGCGCAAGCCGTTTGCCGCTCTCGCGCAAAATTTCTATTTCTTTCGGTGATTTTATTATTATTGCCATGATAGTTATTCTTCCTCTTCCAATTTCTTCATAATTTCGTCAAAAACTTCTTCCGGCGTTTGATCGCCGTTTATATGAAGGAATGTTCCGCGGCTTTTAAATATGTCCAGCGTCGGCACGATTTCTTTTTCATAAACGGACAAGCGCGTTTGTATCTTTGACTCTTCGTCGTCCGCACGCCCCTCCTTATCTTTTCTTTTTGTGAGGCGCCTCATTGACTCCTCGTGGGATATATCAAGATATATGGCCTTATATGGCCGTTCCAGCCATTCCATTACATCGTGGAAAAGTTCCGCTTCCGGCACCTTGCGCGCCGCGCCCTCGTAAATGATGCCTTCTTCTTTCGGCAAGTATATCACCGCCTCTTGAAATAAAAATCCGGCAAACCAATACGGCATGAGATGTCCGTTGTCCATAATATTGGCTATTTTGCGCCCCAAAGGAGTATCCGCTTTTTGAAGTTCGCGAAACTTATCCCCGGTGGAAAATACTTTGAAACCGGTTTCTTTGGCGAGCAATCTTGTCTGCGCCCCCTTCCCGCTTCCGGGTTTCCCCAACATGACAAATGTTTTATATTTTTCAAAACAATTTTTCATAATGTTTTTTATATTTTTATTTTAATTGATTGTTTTTCAATGTTATCGCGCTTCTTCTTTTACCGCATCGGCAAGACGAAGTTTCATATCGTTCAAAACATTCATAAAAGAAATAAAAGCATCATACGGGGAATCGTACGGGTTGAAATATTTATGAACATCCCCGTCGTTAAACCATTTGGTGCACATATAGTACAAGTGGTCGGAAGTCTGCAAACGCCGCCAATCATGAATGAGAACCTCGTCCTCCGTATTCAGCACTTGGTTTTCAAGTTCGTAAAGTTTGTGCGCCGCTTCATGTTGCATGGAATTGGAGAGCCACGCGGAAAGATCGCGCTCCACATCGGCCCATGACATGAAATTATGAACATCAAGTTCGCCCATGACCGGATATTTCATCGCCGCTTCGGTCGGAGTCATGAAATTGTTGTCCGGATTTTTCAGTATTTCGCCCGGCAAGGCGCGGAGAAAATTAAATATTCCCGTATCTTCCCATTGATGCTCTCCGAATGTTTCATAATCCATGAAGAGATTGACGACGTGCCCGTTGCCGTTCACCTGCGAAACCCAATTTGCGAATTTCGGAGCCGTAAGAGGATGCTCGCTCCATTCTTTGGACGAAAATCTGAAAGCGACATCGTCCGAAAGTTTGTAATTTTTGAGCAATAATTTTATTTTTTTCGCCCCCTTCGGACGATAAAGAAAATTCGGACTTCTCCAGCCGAGAATATGGTCGGCGCCTTCGGCAAGAATCGCTTTGTACCCCATGCCTTCCACAACGTTGGCGAGTTCGTTGTTGTAAATGAGCTCGGTATTGCGAAAAGCGGTCGGAGTAACTCCGAAAAGTTTTTTCACCTTGTCGGCATGAAGTTTTACCTGACTGCGGAATTCGTCTTTGGAATACAGGAAGGAAAGCGAATGATAAAATGTTTCGGAAAGAATTTCCACGCGGCCGGTGTCCACCAGTTTTTTGAAAGATTCAAGAGTTTCCGGAGAATACATTTCAAGCTGTTCCAAAAACACGCCGGAGAAAGAATAGCTGATCTTGAATTCCGGATATTTTTGCAGAAGCTCAAGCATGACGGCGTTCGCCGGAAGATAACACTTTCCCGCCACCTTATTGAGAATATTCCGATTGTTGAGCTTTGTATCGGACTGGTCGTTGAAATATTCCCTATCGTGCCCGATATTAAAAAGCTGATACCGTTTTATCCGAAACGGTTGATGGACTTGAAAATAAAAGCAAACAGAGGCCATAAAAACGAGTATGATTGATGAATAATGCCTATATTGTAACACCTTATCGCACGAAAAGATACAAAACAAGCATGTGGAAAGAACCGCGGAGGGATTACGGAAGATTGCAATTTGCAGAGGGATACCCTCAGGCAAGTAGCAAAAATACGGAGGGTATCCCCCTGTAAACATTACGAAACCATTTTCTTCCATACTCGCCCATCAAAAAAACCGTCCTCATAATTATTTTGAGAACTGTTTTTTAAAATTTGAACACGAATAGAATTATTTTTGTGGCAACAGACTTACTCCATTTGGAGTACAACTTACTATTTCAATATTAGTACCCGTACTCGTCCATATTGAATAATTTCCTGATTCAAGAGTTATTTTGTTGTATTCGTTTTCATTTATAGTGAGTGGCCCAATCATTTTGTATAAATCTGTTTGATTATCTTGCTTCGTTTTACCGATTTTTATTATTGCAGTATTGCCAAAATCAAGAACGGCCGAACGTTCAATTCCTCGTGCTACAAAATAGATATCTCCTCCAATTGTTGCAAATTTTCCAGAAGGTTCGTCTGTGCCTGTTGCGTAAATACGCCCCATTTCAATCTTACTCGCAGGATTTCCGTTACAAGGAATCGGGGTACGAGGTTCAGATATTGCAGTTTCCAAAGCTTTAAACAATTGTACGTATTGGTAGTACCAATATCCCGCATATAGAAAACCGCAAACAACGATGATTCCCGATGCGACCAGAGCGATTTTAATAATTTTCTTGGTACGTGATTTTTCGCTACTTAAATTGTTGTTCATGTATATATATTATCACATTTTTTTATTGTGATGAACAAGCGTCATCCACAACCACGCTATTCTTCGCTCCGCTGATTTCAATCGTTTTTGCGATAATACCGCAACGATATATTCCTTTCGCTCCTGTAATTCTCGCATGTCCGCCGAGCGCCTGCACTGTTCCGCGAATCTGAATATCGGAACCGTCAACACGAAGCGCGTTCTCTCCGATAGCCGCAGTAAGAAACGCGGGTACACCCGGTAATCCACGACCAAAGATAATGCCTGAACCGTTCAATTTTATTGAACCCTCAGCGACGATTGTCGCGTTTATTGTGCTTTTGGATCCCGAAATTTGTATGGCGCACGGAACATAAACAACACCGCTCGGGATATTTTTTGCGTTGACGCTCCATATTCCTCCGAGACAAGACGATGCCAGAATTTCATGGTAGTTTGTTCCGGCGTTCACTGATTGAGAACCGCCGGGGCGGTAATCGGCGATATTCCAGCGCATCGGTGATCCACCCGAAGAAACTTTGCGAGGAGAAGATAAAGTATTTCTGCTTCCCGATGTCGTTAATGAAGTAACATATTCAACACCGGTTGCAAAAGTATTTTTGCTTCCGCGAACGGTAATATCCGGATAATGGGGACAGATAATGGGGACAGCCACCATTCTTTTGCAAAATCCGTGTTGTAATAAAAAATACGCGGGACTATCCTGCGTATTTTTCCTTTTTGCACGATGTTTTTTACTTTTTGCGGAGTTTTACGGATTTATAGATGATGAGGATGAGGGAGATGAGAGCGAACAAGCCCGAAAAGAAAAAAGTGAGGGACTCGCTATCCATACCGTACCCGGGATTAAAACCATTTCCACCGCCTCCGCCCGCGGAGAGGATGAGAATGGCGACAATCGGAAGATACCAAAGCGCGAATTTCCGCCATGCTAGATAAACGCCTAAGTACCTAGGACTGCCCTAGGTGATGTGGCTAATTTTATGATTTTTTTCTTTTTGTGCAGCGTTTTTTACTTTCCGCGGAGTTTTACGGATTTATAGATAATGAGGATGAGGGAGATGAGAGCGAAAAGAAAAGATGAAGCAACTGCTATCTTTTTTCCGTCCAACGAAAAAAGAGAACTGCTGCTTTCTGGTGTAATGAGAGAAACAATCGTTGACAGTGGTATCCACCAACAGGAAAAATGAATCCATGAACGGAAAACCTCATCGCGCATTTTGTAGGTAATGAGAGAAAAGAGAAAGATTGGAATAAAAATAAAAAGTATGGCACCCAATAAGTTTATTTCTTCCCAAAAATTTCTACACCATGATTTCATATAACAAATATCGCCCGTTTGTATATATGCCAAAAAACAAAGGATGACGATTAAGTTTGAACTTATGAGAAGAACATTTTTTTTTGTCATATTTTATATTTCTTAATTTCTACCATTTCATTATACCACTCTATATCTCATATCCGACAGCTCCTTTGTCCACAGTCAATTTTATCACTTTCAATCCGACAAATATTTGT
>JBAYGK010000115.1:0-5277 GCA_041666665.1 Minisyncoccota bacterium | reverse complement strand
GGAGGATTGAGGTGGGGTGCGTATTTTTTACAAATTTCGCTAACTCACCCCCTCCCAGCCTCCCCCTCTAAAGAGGTGGAGGGGAACGACGGGTGGAAAGATAAAGTATGAATGCAATATTTTGCTTTTGTTTGCTGAAAATATCGTTATAAATATCTCGTCAAATTTTTTGTCATACTAATGGCAGAAGTCGGGAAAAAATATTCAAGCTTTTGTTTCAAAGATTATAAAATAGCCGTCTTTCCTCCCGCAGGAGAATCCCCCCCAACGGGAGGGTGCAACTATGAGGAACCGACATGGCAAAGAAAAATACCTCGGAAAACCGAGGTATTTGTGGAATTTTTTATAATTCCGTGCGTGTGGTTGGCATCTTATCCCAGTGATGAAAATTGTTTGTACTTCTCTAAAAATTTCAACGAAGGACCTAACCTCATCAAAACGTCCCGTAGTGAATCCCATAAAGCCTGTTTATTTGACTCGCTGGCGTAATCATGACCGATTTTTCTTTCCGCCCTGAGAACGGCACCACGACACATAAAAAGGACTTTTTCTCTATGTTTTTTCGCAGAAGAAGCAGATTCGTGGGAGCAAGGATTTGTTTCTAATGTATACGAAACTTCCAATTGTCCATTTGAGTAAACACAATCTATATATTCATCTTGCGATATATCATGGTTTCCGCCATCACTGCAATTACGTGCATCTTGTATGCCGTTCATCATTCTTGTATAACTTGACATGTTTTTTACCTATCTTTTTCAAATTACGATTTAGACAATTTTTCAAAAATCACCCGCCAAAATTCGTTAGAATCATAAACGAATCTGGGTGTATTATACACAATCTGTAAAATTTGTCAACTTTGTTTTCTTTCTCAAACCCTGCTATAGTGTTTTCATTGTTGCTTATTAGTTGTGGGCGACAGATCATAGTGTTGAAATATCGGGATTGCCGACTATTTCAGGACTAAAATCTGTCTTCCACCTAAATATAATAGTTATGCAAAGCAAAGAATACTCCGTGGAGATTGGGGGGAAACCGATGGTTGCCCAGTTTACCGATCTTGCCGACCAGACGAATGGTTCGGTTATTATGCGTTATGCGGACACGACCGTGCTCGCAACAGCCGTTATCGGAGGGGAAGAGAGGGAAGGAATTGATTATCTTCCTCTCACCGTTGATTTTGAGGATCGTTTTTACGCGTCGGGAAAGATTCTCGGAAGCCGTTATGTGCGAAGAGAAGGGAAGCCGTCCAACGAGGGGATTCTCTCGGGACGCGTGGTGGACCGCACGATACGTCCGCTTTTTGACCAACACATCAGAAAAGAAATTCAGGTGGTTATCACCGTTTTGTCTCTCGGCGAATGCGAGCCGGATGTTTTGGCGGTTAATGCGGCCTCTTTGGCGCTCGCCACTTCCGATATTCCGTTTAACGGACCGGTATCCGCGGTGCATATCGGAAAGAAAAAAGATGTTTCTGAATTTACCGTTAATCCGGCAAGTACGGAAAAAGAAGTTCCCGAATTTGAAATGGATATGACAGTATGCGGAAAAGACGGCAATATCAACATGATTGAACTTGGCGGAAAAGAAATCGGCGAAGAAACCGCAAAATCGGCGCTTCTTCGCGGAGCGGAAGAAATTGAGAAAATACAGAATTTCCAAAAAATGATAGTGAAAGAGCTTGGAAAAACAAAAATGGTGTTTTCCGCAAAAGATCATTCCGAGGCGGTTAAAAAACTTTTTGCCGAAGAAGTCGGGAAAACCTTGAAAGAAAAATTGTACGTCGGACCCGGGAGCAAAATCGGATATGAATTGGAGGCGGAATGGGGAAAGCTCGTAGAAGAAAAACTTCCCGACGAAGATGTCGGAAAAGCGAAAGAATATTTCCATCATCAAGTGAATGAACTCCTGCACAAAGAGGCCATTAAAAATAATTCCCGCCCAGACGGACGCGGTATGGATGAATTGCGGGAACTTTCGGCGAAAGCGGGCGGAATTTCTTCCGTTCTCCACGGCACCGGCGTATTTTATCGCGGAGGAACGCACGTTCTTTCCGTGCTGACACTCGGCGGTCCGAAAGACGGATTGACGATTGACGGTACGGACAAAGAAAAACGGTACATGCATCATTACAATTTCCCGCCGTATTCCGGAGGAGAAACGGGAAGAATGGGAGGAACAAATCGGAGGATGATAGGGCACGGCGCGCTTGCGGAAAAAGCTCTCGTTCCGGTGCTTCCTTCCCAGCAAGATTTTCCTTACACGATTCGCGTCGTTTCCGAATCCATGGCTTCAAACGGCTCAACCTCCATGGCTTCCGTCTGTGGTTCAACTCTTTCTCTTATGGACGGCGGAGTGCCGATCAAGGCGCCAGTTGCAGGTATTGCGATGGGGCTTATGATGGAAGATGAAAAAACGTATAAAATCCTCATGGACATTCAGGGTCCCGAAGACCATCACGGCGATATGGATTTGAAAGTCGCCGGAACGCGAGAGGGAATTACCGCCATTCAAATGGATGTAAAAGTTGACGGCATACCGATAAAAATTCTTGCGGAATCGTTCGTAAAAGCAAAAACAGCCCGTCTGCAAATTCTTGATGTCATTGAAAAAGAAATATCCGCACCGCGCGCCGACATTTCGCCTTCCGCGCCGAAAATTGTCGTTGCAAAAATTCAACCGGACCAAATCGGAGGAGTCATCGGTCCCGGAGGAAAAATGATAAACAAAATCCGCGAAGCGACCGGAACGGAAATTGACATTGAAGAAGACGGGACGGTCTACATCACGGGAAAGAGCGAGAATGCGGAAAAAGCAAAGAAATTCATTGAGGGAATAACTCACGTTTACAAACCGGGAGAGCGACACATGGGAAAAGTCATTAAAATTCTTGATGAAATCGGAGCCGTCGTTTCATTTGGCGTAAATGCCGAAGGACTCGTTCATATTTCCGAGCTCGCGCCGTTTCGCGTCAATCGTGTCAGCGATATCGTAAAAGAAGGGGAGGAAGTGCCGATTATGATTCGCGAAGTTGACGACCGGGGAAAAATGAAACTCTCCATCAAGCAAGCCGACTCCGAGTTTGCGGCAAAAAAAGGAATTAAACCGTCGGCGCCCGGTGTCGGATCCGCCGGAGCATTCGGTGGACGCACATTCGGAGGAGATCGTCCGAGACCTCCGTTCAGGGGAGGAAGCGACCGGCCGTACACGCCGCGACCAAGAGAATAAAAACAATCATCCCGGACATTTCCGGGATTTTTGTTTTATGTGCAAAATATCGGACAACAAACGGAATCAGTATCTTTTTTTGTCGCTTTTGTTTTCCGTGAAAAAAACTTGTCCACATTTTTGCGGTTGTGCGCCATTTCGCTCAAACAAAGGAAGTGATATTATAAAGGGAGGAAATAAGAGGACGTTGCCCTTATCGTCGCTCCGAAAAAAACGTCCTCCGTGTGTATTCGCAAAAACCGTTTCGGTTTTAATAAACAACCGCCATATGGATGAAGACAAAATTCCGCAAAAAGGAATTTTAGGGAATAAACGACTCGTCGCACCGAACAGTGATGTTATTTTTGATGTGCCCCAAAAGCAACAAATGCCCGCCACGGTATCCAGCGACGGCATCACCTTTGATGCACCGCAAAATCAGCAAGTAGCGACCGTTGGCGGCGAAATCTCTGCTTTTGCGCTCCAAAAACAAACATCGCCGATTGTTCCCAGAAAATCGGATAAAGACCGTCTTCCGATAACAAACAAAACGCTTGAACCGACGGCGGATTTAACGGACTTTCCGACACTCAATATTCCCGATGACATTACCATAAACAGCGGAGATATTCCGAACATTCCTCTTGCCCCGCTCCCGAGCGACGGGAATATTTTGGGAAAAAGTTCTCCCGCCATGACGGAAAAGCCCCCCGCCCCCATTCCTCTCGGCATAAAAAAACCGGAGGATATTCCGAAAGTGACGGGATTGCTGACAAACAAAGAGCCGGACAAAAAGACGATAACAAACCTTCCTTCCGATATTCCAACGCTCCGCACCTATAAAAAAGATGTTGCCGATGCCATCAAAGATCAAAAGACTTCGCTTGTCAGAATGGTGCTTGAGGAGCAAAAAGTGCGGCTCAAGAGAGAACTGGAAGAATCTCCGAGATCCCGAAAAAATATTCCTTTAATCCTTCTTTCCGTCGTTTTCTTTCTTGCAACAGCCGGCATCATTTATTATTCTTTTTTCCGACCGTCGGCAAACGAATTGCTTCTCGCGGAGATCAAAGTCACCCCGCTTATCAATACCGAAGCAATGCAAGAATTTCTTGTTGACGGTAAAAGCGCAAAAGTGATTGCGAAAGAGATAAGTCAAGAACTCATTACCGCGAAGCCGAGGCTTGATACCATTAAAGCATTCTTTTTCACGGAAACATTTTTAACGCAAACGGAAAACGGACCGGTCCAGCAGAAAAAATTGGTTTCCGCGAAAGATCTTTTCCAGAAACTTGAAATACCCGTACCTCAGGTAATCCTCCGCACCATAAAAAGCGAATTCTTGTACGGTTACCACACCTTCAACGGAAACGCTCCTTTTCTCATTCTTAAAACGGACTATTATGATAACGCGTTCGTCGGCATGCTGGAGTGGGAAAAAGATTTATCCCGCAACCTAAAACCTCTCTTTGGAACCATCAGTACGGAAAATCTGAGCGGAAGAACATGGAGCGATGTTGTTACAAAGAATAAAGATACTCGCGTTTTGTACAATTTTGACAACAGCATAGCGCTGGTATATATGTTTAAAGACCAGAGAACGCTCATAATTACGACCAACAACAGCACTCTTTTTGAAATTTCGCGCCGGCTTGATTTGTCGCTGAAAAAAAAGTAAGCATAAGATTTTACGATTTTGTCAATTATACTCGCGGGAAAAAATTTGTTATCATAAACACATATGAAAAACACAGAACATTTTAAAGAGTTGCTTTTGGAAGAAAAGAAACAGCTTGAAAAAGAGCTGGGGAGTGTCGGGCGGGTAAATCCTTTAAATACCGCCGACTGGGAAGGAACGCCGGGAGATACCGAAAACATTGATGCGGAGGATGAAAATTCTCTCGCGGACAAGTTTGAGGAGTTTGAGGAAAGAAGCGCGGTTGAAACGGAATTGGAAGTCCGTCTCAATGAGATAAATGCGGCGCTTGAACGGACGGAAAAAGGAGGATACGGAATTTGCCGCGTTTGCCAAGGAGAGATAGAAGACGAACGACTGGAAGCCAACCCCGC
>JBAYGK010000114.1:0-5386 GCA_041666665.1 Minisyncoccota bacterium | reverse complement strand
GCGATATAATGGACTTATTATAAAATTAAGAAAAAATAATTAATTTATGGAAACTGAAAATATTGATAACGGCGAGGGAAAAGAGCTCACTTTTGGGGAACAAGCGGTTGACGCGCTGGACCAAGGCGAGTTTGAAGATGCCTATTTTCTTTTTAAAAAAGATGAAGCGGAAAATCCCGCGCCGGAAGCAAAAGGAATGGCTTGGGGCGAAGAAATCAAAAACGTCAAAATGCCGCGATCCGAAATTATCGCAAGACAATATTGGCTTCCGAAAGAGATAGAAATGGCGGAAGAGGCGGAAAAAGAACACTCTTTTGAAACGGCGGCGGGGCATTATGCGGCGGCCGCGCACATATATCGCGAGTTCTTGCACGAGCCCGAAAACGCCAAAAAGATGGATGAAAAAGAGTTCGCGGTTTCCGGAGAAGAAAAAATCAAAAAAACGGCGTAGTTTTTTATTTTCCAAAATCCCTCCCGATTGGAAATCCGGCGAGATAAAAAATTTCACTGAAAAAAGTCCGTCATGACGATGGACTTTTTTTGTGGAAAATTTTTGGATAATTCGCTCGTCATTCGTAATAATTCGTAATTCATTCGTTATTTCGTATCACCGAGCCGGCTCCGTCTCGCATCACTCAACCCCTAAAAATTCGTGCTTCATATCGTCCCGATGCGCCACGTGATTGTACCTTCTCATCCCCATCAATATTCCGAGTCCCGTAAACTCGGTCAGGAGATGCGAGCCGCCGTAACTCATAAAAGGGATGGTAATTCCCGTTACCGGCAAAAGTCCGATATTCATTCCCACGTTTATTAAAAAATGACTGATGAAATAAATGGCGAGACCCATGCCGAAAAGCATTTCAAAGTTCGTTTCGCCGAGCAACGCGTTGTGCAATATTCTCCAAATAAGTATCGCAAAAAACAGAAAAAGCAGAGCTACGCCGGCAAAACCCCACTCTTCGGAGAATGCCGCAAAAATGAAGTCCGTTTGATATTCGGGAAGAAAGTTGAGACGCGACTGCGTTCCGTATCCGACCCCTTTTCCAAAAAGACCGCCCGAACCGATCGCTATCGTTGACTGGAATGCGTTATACCCCGCCCCGCGAATATCGGCGAGCGGGTGAATAAACGTCATGATTCGCTGTTTTTGATACGGTTCAAAAACAAAATTCCACAACCCGCCGAAAGAAACAAGGCCGAGAACAAACACGAGTATGATGTGTTTTTTTGAGATGCCGGAAACAAATACCATCCCGAGCCATATGAATAAAAAGATGATGGCCGATCCGAAATCGGGTTGAATGGCGACGAGAACGAAGGGGATGAAAGCGTATATCCCCGAAACGATGATATGCCGAATATTCGCTATTTCAATATGGCGGCGCGAAAAATATTTCGTAAGAACCAGAATGAGAACGATTTTCATCGCATCTGCCGGCTGAAAAGCGGCAAAACCGACGCTAAACCAGCTCTGTGCGCCTTTATAAACGCTCCCCAAAAGGAAGAGAGATAGAAGCACGAAACATCCGCCGAAAAAAAGAGAAATGATAACCCCCGTTCGGCGCAAGAAACGAAAGTCAAGAAAGCTTAAAGCGAAAAAAGCCGCAAACGAAATTCCTATCCAAAGAAGCTGACGCTCGGCAAAAGACCCTTTTCCGCCGAATGAACCCATGGTAACAACACCCGAAAGCAATAACGGGAACGTTGACGCAAAAAGTATCCAGTCAATCTTGAGGGGACGGATCAATTGATTAAGCATGAGAGAAGTTTATCAGGATTTTACTCCACGGGCAACTCAAACGGGTCCACGCGCGGAATGACTTCAACCCTTGTCGGGGTAAACAGAAAAGGCGTGGGCCACGTAAAAACGACTTCCGTGGCGGAATCGGCGGGAATAACGTCAACAACGGAAGCGCTGGCGGCGATGGCATTATCTTCATTGTCATATACAACGGCAACCACGTTGACATTATTGACATCAACATTGTTTTTGTTCCGTAACGAAACATTCACGCGGGGGGTTTGCCCGGTGGTTGGAATCGGGGCATTGACAAAAATATCCGGTTTCGGTCCTTCTATTTTTATCCAATCGGAATACGAAATGAAGTCAAAAAAAGCTCTTTTGGGAATCCTCTCCCCCACCGAGAGGCGAGGTTCAAAAATTGCAAATTGTTCATTCGGCCGGATATACGTTTTCCCCACGCGCTCCGTGATGTATAGGTTGTTTTCGTCGTACAGTTTGAAACGGTATACGGCTTCTTTGACTCCGAAATCGGTATTCGGATTTTCCACATATGCCACGGCATTATATAATCCTTTTCCGCTTTGAAAAACGCGCGACCACGAAACAATCGGTTTGATAAATTGATCTTCGCAAACAACGGAACACGGACCCCCGCAGTCAACTCCTCCCTCTCCTTGATTTTGTTTCCGGTCGGTGCATGAAGGGGGTTGATAATATTGCGTCATATATATAAGACCGCCAATGGACGAAAGAATCGCCAATGCGCCGAGCGTGTAAAAAATTCTTCTTTTTGTTGACCAAATTACCATGACCGTATTATAGCAAAAAAATGAGCGGTGGGAAAATGACAACGAGGTATGCGGGACGATTAACGGCAAGAAAATTCGCAAAAAAAATTGAGGCAAGATAAATCTTGCCTCAATTATGATCCATTGAATGATTTATTCCCTCTGTCCCGTGCAACCCGCCGACGAACGCGCGCGACGGAGATGATTATCTTGCCTGTTTTCCGGCCAATAGTTTCTTGCAACTTTCGGGCATGCGAGCTATCGGTATGTCCCGCGGCGATCCGATATTCGGTTTCGGCAACAAGTTCGGAATATGAAGCCACCAATCAAGCGGCGCGCCGCATCCGTCGCCGGGAGGCAGGGGGTTTTGAGGACGGCATTCCGAACTTCCCGGCGGACAAGCGAGTCGCATGTGAAAGTGGTCATTGTGTCCCCACCACGGACGAATCTTGCGCAACCAATTTCGTTCGTTCTTCGGAACGAACTGGCATAATTCCTTTTTAATGTGTGGATTTACAAAAATGCGTTCAACCTCCGGCAAGCGCGCCGCAAGTTCCAAAACCCGCGTGTTCCCGCTTTTCCAAAGAGAATGATTGAGCACTGTGCCCGTGCCGTTCGTAAAAGAAGGCGCCGGAATATCCGACCTGTCCGCATCGGCTTTTGCCGTAAGGTCCGGATCAAGCGCAAACCAGATATCAACGTCCAAGCCATTTTGATGGCTCAAGTGATTGGACGGAGTCGGACCTCCGCACGGCTGAGCCAAGTCGCCCACATGCAACGTCCCCAGACTTTCCCGTTCAACGGCAAAACCTATCGCTTCTATGGTTTTAAGCAATTTCGGATGTCCGAAAAAACGCCGTCTCTCAAGATGCATAATTTTGTAGCCCGGTCCGTCCGAAGGCAAAGAAACGGCGCCGGCGATACAGCCGGACGAAACGGAACCTATCGCAAAAGCGGGTCCCGGCGCCGGCGTTTTTATGTTTGACCAATCGTTCCCGAAACAAAAACCGGGAAAGAGAAAAAGACAGAGAGCAATTAAAATCCCCACGCGAATATGATTCATTTTCATAAAACCGCCTTTAAAAAAATCGTATCAAAGTGCAAATTTTTTGCATCGCTGATAAAAAAGTAGCATGTTCAGCCATCGTTTGCAAGAAAATGCGATTCCCGGTTTCATGCTTGGCACGCCACGACTTCAACAAAAAACGAGGCAAGATTTTAATCTTGCCTCGTTGTTTTTATTTGTGAAATATTTTTTTTCTCAATTTATTTCCCACTTTTTTATATATTGAATTTTCTTTGTCTTTAAAATAATCTGCCGCCAGCACAACAAAGAAAGAAGTGATAAGTTGTGTCAAAAAGAACAAAAATAATGCAAACACGATACATCTCCTCAATAGTTTTGTTATTTGAATTTACCTAACCAAATAGTATCATATGACATTACATACGTCAACAAAAATATCGCTATTTCTAGCGGTATTTTTTTTGAGTTCTTTGTTCCGCTTGCCCTGCCGTAGCTTTAGCGAAGGAGGGCTCTTCCCCCGAAGGAGTACCACCCCACTCCGCTGAAGCTCCGCGGGGCACAGTCGGTACTACGGCGCTTAACTGCGAAGGGTCTGTTCTTGAATAAATTTCTTAAGATCGGTTTCAGATTTTCGTGAGATTTGGTTTTTCCGATTGAGTAAATCTTGAACGGTATCGAGATACCGCGAAAGATTTGCGATTGATAAAAAACCAAAGATCGCGGGAAGCTGGAAGCGAGATAAGAAATTTATTCAAGAACAGACCCTCGGTTCGAAATGAGATCAGCTTGCCCTGCGTAGCTTCAGCGAAGCAGGGGTGTAACCACCGCGTCAAGCCACCAAAACAAAAAAAAGAGGCAAGACGAATCTTGCCTCAAACTTCAAATCGTTAAAAAACAAATCGATACAATATCACGATAAGCAGTATTCCGATAGCGTAACCGATCAATCCACCGCACCACCACGGCATATCTATATCGTTAATTTTTTGAAAAAACGACTTTTTGCTTGTTCTTTTCTTTATCATCTCTGTCTCCTTTGGTTTGTCTCAAGTTTAATACAAGGACTACGTAGTAGATTATCATTTTTTTTAGAAAAGTCAAGTACAGAACAAAAATACCGCTATTTCTAGCGGTATTTTTTATACAATTTGAGTTCTTTGTTCTGGCGGCTACCTACTCTTCCCCCGCCCTCCAGCGGGAGGGTCTGCCCGCTGGCGGAAAGGAGTACCATCGGTACGGGTACAAAAAAGCACCACTTTCGTGATGCCTTCTTTCCTTGAGTTCTTTGTTCCGGCGGCTACCTACTCTCCCCCCGAAGGAGTACCATCGGTACTACAGGGCTTAACTGCTGAGTTCGGAATGGGATCAGGTGTGACCCCTGCGTCAAGCCACCGAAACAAAAAACTCAAAAACGAGTACGAAGTTGAAAGTAAAAAGTTAAAAGTGACGACGTATGTCGGCGGACTTTTTACTTTTACCTTTTTTCTTTTTACTTATTAGTTTACAGAATCGTAATGCAAGCCTTTTTAAATCAATTATTACAACGCCGACGACGTGGATTCCCTTTTTCAAGGGAATGACGGGCGATTTTGTAATTCAAAAGTAAGTATTTATTTAGTCAGTAGTTGGTAGGCAGTAGTTAGTAGACGCGACGGACGGCCGTCTCTACTGACTACTGACTACTATCTACTAACTTTTTTGTGTGTGATTTTCAACTTTCCTAATAGGAATCGATAAATTAGTACTTCTCGGCTCAACGCCTCGCGGCGCTTACACCTAAAGCCTATCACGTAATCATCTCTTACGGATCTCAAACGATTCCTC